>CALCKF010000112.1 GCA_937966095.1 uncultured Eubacterium sp. | reverse complement strand
ATTTGTGCTGTTCGAACTGGCAATACTGTCGTTAGGAGCATACTGGCTGGCGAATCTGACCGGCGTGAGCAACTGCATATACGCATTCTTCCTGGGACTTATAGGGTGCGCAGTAGGTGCGTTGAGGATGAATCTGCTTGACCGATCACATTCGTATGGATTCGTTATATCGGTATTCATAATATGGATAATGCAGTCTATAAATGATTGTACTCCGCAGGCTCTGTTGGCTTCCCTGCTTCCTGTCGTAGCTACACTCGTACTTGCGACGCTGGGTCTTGCACTTGGAGGAGGCATATGCGGAAAGCTTTTAGGGTATGATTTCTGGTTATCAGCAGCCGCTGGTATGGGACTCATGTTCCTTATGCCGGGAGTAATGATAGTTACTACGGAAGTAACAAGGCGTTCGGCAAGAAACGAAGAAGAAGAAAAATTCATGTTCGAATCTACGGCGCCGTGCATGTATATAGTAGCAAATGCAGGATATATAATGGGCGTGGCGATAACAGTATCGTGTCTGCTCAATCTTCTGAAATACTTTTAATATGCATTAGTTAAATACTTTTATAACATCCAAACAATTAAAACATGAAGGGAGAAAAAAATGGGTAAATATCTGAATGTAGGAATGATCCAAAGTGCCGGAACGAGCATGGATTTTGAAACTTGTCTCGAAAGAATACACAGGGATGTCGACAATCTGATGATACAGATGAACAAGCCAGAGATTATTGTAGGAGTTGAAATGTCCATAGGTCGTTTCTGGCGTGGAGATGAAACTGAGATCGGTGGAGATACGATTCCGGGTAAAGTTACGGATGAATTGTCAAAGATAGCGAGCAAATACGGTATATATCTGATAGCAGGAAGTATGTTGGAAGTCAAAGAAGTGGATGGGAAAACGCTCCGCTATAATTCAATTCCTATTTTTAATCCTGAAGGTGAACTTATTGATGTTTACAGGAAGATGTGCCCGTATTATCCGGTAGAAGATATAATCACTCCGGGAAGAGAATACTGCACATTCGATATCAAGGAAAAGGGTATAAAGATAGGGGTGCTCAACTGCCACGACTGGTGTTTCCCTGAGATCTCAAGAAATCTGGCATTAATGGGTGCGGAAGTACTTATAAAGCCGGCTATTGATCCGGAAGGACTTTATGAAGTGTGCAAGTCGATCCCTAGAGTAAGAGCGCTTGAAAACCAGGCATATTTCATCTCTATGAATATGACAGGAGAGTATCTTGGAAGCTATGCTTACGGTCATTCTGTAGTATGCGGACCTGATGGAATGGTACTCTATGAGGCCGGTTCTACTCCTGCTTCACTGACCATGACATTAGACATCGATAGAGTAAGGGATGCCAGAAGATACGGAACGTGTTATACGGATCAGTTCTTGAGACAGCTCAAATTCTTTGATCCTCCTATGCCGTATGTAAATAATCTGTCGGAAGCTCCTGTTTATAAGACAATTCCTGATCATGACAAAGACTGTGCGTCGAGAGAAGCGGATTTCAGAGAGAACGAGATCATGAACATATGCAAATAGTAAACTGAATGTACAATGATTTAAAGCAAATCGCCACATCTTCGCAATATGTGGCGATTTGCCTGTTTCAGGCAAATATGAAAGCGTGGATGAAGAATGGATATAATGATCATAAAACATCCATCAATCGGGACGTTCGATATAATTGGCAGACGTTCGGATATGATAAAGGATGGGGAAGATATGTATAACGCAGATGCCATAGGGCTGGTGCAGGGAAAGATGATAGAGATGATTGTAGCAGCCGACATAGCAGAGAAGGCAGCCGGAGTATTCGTAAAAGAGATACGCGGAAGCTGTCCGCAGAATATGATACTTATTGCCATATTCGGTGATACGTCATCGGTAGAAGCGGCGATAGAAAAGATAAAGACAAAAATGGGGAAAGAACTATGACAGTAGGGTATGACAGGATAGCCGAAAGTATGGGTTTTTCGCATGCGGCCGTAATGAGAACGAGTGACTTTGTGATAGTGCCGGAATATCGACATTACTGTGAAGAAAATCTTTGCGGCAGGTATGGAAAAGAGCCAAATTGTCCGCCGGAGGTTGGCGCAGTAGTCGACTTGAAAGAGAAGATCTCAGGATATAAGAGAGCGCTTGTCCTGCAAATGGAAATAAATGCGGCAGATAAAGATATGGACAGATTTTACGAATGGCAAAAGGCAGGTATAAACAGTCTGACCGAGAAGATGTTATGTATTGTGGAACGGTGCGAGGGGAAAAAGCCCCTTATGATATCAGCAGGTCCGTGGAAAAATAGCGCATGTGTTTCGGCGTACTGTATAGATTGTCAGAAGATGGCGGAACATTTGGGGATGAAATGTTGGGAAAACGATGATAAACTGAGGTTATTCTCAATAATACTATATTAAGGCCACTTAAATTATGAAGATAAAAGAAGTCAAGGACAGCAGAAAAAGATATATGCAGCTGCTTTTGCTGGCTGATGAATATGAATCAATGATAGACCGGTATCTGGACAGAGGAAACATGTACGTACTGGATGATGATGGGATAAAAGGTGAATGTATCGTTACTGACGAGGGAGATGGCGTATGTGAGATAAAAAGCATAGCAGTAGATGAGAGATATCAGCGGCATGGATATGGAAGAGCGCTTATCGATTTCGTAGAGAAGATATGCCGCGAGAATTATACGATACTACAGGTCGGGACCGGTGACAGCCCGTTGACACTGCCATTTTATGAGAAGTGCGGATTCAGATACTCCCATAGGGTAAAGGATTTTTTTATTGACAATTATCCTGAACCGATATATGAATGTGGCGTGCAGTTATATGATATATCTACGAAAAAGGCTATTAATATCTGTGGAAAATATCAATCTTCCATTTTCCATAGGATCCATAGGAATAGAATTAAGTTAAGGCTTAATATTTTAGAGACTACTTTTGGCAGTATGTATGGTAATGTATCAGGAGCGATGTTGCAATATTGAGTTTGCGCATCGTAATGACCTCACAGCAACTGACTTATTTTATTTTAAAAATAATTATATTCTGTTTTATAGTTTTAGTCTATCATCAAAGGTATGGCATTTTCCTCAATAATTTATAAGGAGCTATTATTAACCATGAAAAGTGAGAAATAAATTTTGACAATCAATTAAAACGAAGGCAAAGTGTCAGCGAACACTTGCCTTTTTTTTTCAATCAATGTATAGTTATATAAGTATGTTAAAGTTGGGAGAGGTGTGTCACTCTTCTACATTATGGAGCTTTTGATATGAAAATATTGTATCTTGACTGTACCGGAGGAATCAGTGGTGATATGGTCCTGAACGTGCTTACCGACCTTACGGGGGAAAGAGAAAAGATCATGAAAAAAACAGAAACATCTTTATTTCCTCATGAACGTGCATGTGAAAATGATCATAGCCATGTTCACGCAGAATCCGGACATGGAAGAAGTTATGAAGATGTTATACATATTATAAGAAAAAGCGGTTTTTCAGATGCTGCCAAAGCCACAGCGATGAAGATATATGGATATATAGCCGAAGCTGAGGCAAAAGTACACGGCATGACTTTAGAAACAGTGCATTTTCATGAAGTAGGGCGCGACGAGGCGGTAAAGAATGCACTGGGTATAGGCATGGCGCTGGAAGTCATAGCGCCTGACAGAGTAGAGGTTTCACCTATATATGACGGAAGCGGTACTGTGGTATGCAGTCATGGAGAGATACCGGTGCCTGTCCCGGCGGTGATGGCATTGCGGGAAAACTGCAGTTATAGATTCATGACCGCTGATGTGGATACGGAGATGGTCACCCCGTCCGGTCTTGCTGCCGTTATGGGGATCGATGCTGTGAATGGTCACATGCGCGGGAAAGTGAAAGCTGAAGCTGAGGCAGCAGGAGGCAGAGATACCGGCAGAGACGGGCTGAAAGGATATATAATAGAGACAGAGGAGGATCGTTCAGATGTCACAGAATGAAAAACAGAAGCCTGAACCTGTGAGCAATCCGGCACTTAAGGCGGCTATAGAAGCAGTGAGGCAGGATCCCGGAAAGCAAAATTCGGTCCGCCTGCTTAATGAGGTGGTCAGAGCCCGGCTGCTTATACCGGTTTCCATGGATAAGGCTCCTGTATATGATGAGAAACTCGACGAGATAGTCCTTGAGAAGGATACCGAAATAAGTTTTGAACTTATAAAATCAGGGAGCGGAGATATATATTATCCGGTATTTACTGACGGGCCTGAAATGATAAAATGCGGCGTGGGAAAGGATCAGCAGAGCATGATAGTCAACTTTGATGACCTGGCTGCGATGCTTCTCAATCCGGTAAATGCCGTAGCAGGGTTTGCCATCAATCCTATGAGCGACAATCTCTGTTTCAGCACTGATATGGTGGCTGCGATGAAAAAGGATATGGACAAGGAGGGCACTGAATGAAGAATTTTGTGATAGTGATATGGCTGATATTCGCCGCGTTTTTTATTTTTCCTATGGCGGCCAATTACCTTTCAGGTGTACCGGAAAGTGAAGTGATATCCATAATAGAGAAGGAGTCTGAGGCAGATGGTATAAAGGTAGTGGATTTTGAGGAACATGGAAACAAGGCCATGTATGTGTTTTCTGCCGGAGATGATTTCGGGACGGCTGTTTTTTTCCATGTAGGAGATAAATATAAATATATGGAAGGGACCATGTCAAACGGCGATACCCATATAGACATACATCTTGATACAGGATGGGATGCATATGAGTACAGGATAACGGACAGCGGCGCCAGAGAAACAGACTTTCAGAAAAACGGCGGAGTCTACAGGACTTATGCGATAATAGCTTTGATAATGGTGCTGATCAGCATCGCGGCAGCCGTAAACGGCGTGAGGATGAAGAAAAAACATGAAGAACAGAGAAAAAAAGGCCTGAGGCAGTAAGGAGAGATATACAGATGGATAAAAATTTAGCTAAAACATATGATCCTAAGAAATTTGAGGACAGGATATACGAGATGTGGGAAAAGAGCGGAGCATTTGAGGCAAAACGTGACCCGGACAAAAAGCCTTTTACGATAGTGATGCCTCCTCCCAACATCACAGGTCAGCTCCATATGGGTCATGCGCTTGACCAGACCCTCCAGGACGTCCTGACGAGATTCAAAAGACTACAGGGATACAGTGCACTCTGGCTTCCGGGAAGCGATCATGCCAGCATTGCCACAGAGGTCAAGGTGGTAAACAGGATAAGGGAAGAAGAAGGCCTTGAGAAAGAAGATCTGGGAAGAGAGGAATTTCTCAAGAGAGCATGGGCATGGAAAGAAGAATTCGGAGGCAAGATAACGAAACAGTGCCGTAAGCTGGGAGATTCATGCGACTGGAGCAGAGAGCGCTTTACGATGGATGAAGGCTGCAGCAGGGCTGTCAAACACTTTTTCGTGAGCCTTTACGAAAAGGGTCTGATATACAGAGGGAACAGGCTGATAAACTGGTGCCCTGAATGCGGGACATCTCTTTCAGATGCCGAGGTGGAGCATGAGGATAAAAACGGGATGTACTGGTATTTCAGATATCCTGCGGCTGATGGGGGAGAAGGTGTCGTAGTGGCGACATCGAGACCTGAGACGATGTTCGGAGATGTGGCTATAGCGGTGCATCCTGATGATGAAAGATACAGGGATCTCGTAGGTAAAAACGTGATATTGCCGCTTGTGGGAAGAGAGATACCTGTCATAGCGGATCCTTATCCTGATCCGGAGAAGGGGACAGGTGCGGTGAAGATAACCCCGGCTCACGATCCTAACGATTTTGAAGTGGGACAAAGAAACGGGCTGGAGAGTATATCATGTATAAACTTCGATGCGACCATGAACAGCCTGGCCGGCAGATACGAAGGCATGGACAGATATGAATGCAGGAAACAGTGGGTAAAGGATCTAGACGAGGCAGGATATCTGGTAAAGACCGAGGAAAAAGTGATACCGGTAGGAGGCTGTTACAGATGCGGTACTGTAGTGGAACCTATGCTTTCGGATCAGTGGTTCGTAAAGATGGAAAATCTGGCAAAGCCGGCTATTGAAGCGGTTAAAAAAGGAGATCTTAAGCATGTGCCGGAAAGGTTCGAGAAGATATATCTCCACTGGCTTGAAGAGATAAGAGACTGGTGCATTTCCCGTCAGCTGTGGTGGGGTCACAGGATCCCTGCATACTACTGTCAGGAGTGCGGTGAGATCATGGTCGCTGAAACAGCACCTGACAGATGTGTCAAATGCGGCAGCACTGATATAAAACAGGACGAGGATGTCCTTGACACATGGTTCTCTTCTGCGCTGTGGCCGTTTTCTACTCTCGGATGGCCGGATGAAACGGAAGATTTCAAGTACTTTTATCCTACGGATGTACTTGTTACCGGATACGATATAATATTTTTCTGGGTAGTAAGGATGGTTTTTTCGGCTCTGGAAACGACAGGAAAGGTTCCGTTCAGATATGTGTATGTACACGGGCTTGTACGTGATGCCCAGGGAAGGAAGATGAGCAAGTCTCTTGGCAACGGTATAGATCCACTTGAGATCATAGACCAGTATGGGGCGGATGCATTGAGATTCATGCTGACTACCGGTATAACTCCGGGCAATGATATGAGATTCAAGACCGACAGGCTGGAATCTGCCAGGAATTTTGCCAATAAACTCTGGAATGCATCCAGGTTCGTAATAATGAACCTCCAGGATGATGACGGAGAATTCAGGGAAATGGCAGACCTTTCCGAGCTGAGCGCAGCAGGACTCCAGGATGAGGATAAATGGATAATATCAAGAGTGAACGAAGCTGTCAGATATATAACGGATTCGATGGAAAAATTCGATCTGGCCCTTGCCGGACAGAGAGCATATGATCTTATATGGAACGAGTACTGTGACTGGTATATAGAAATAGTAAAGGGAAGGCTGTACGGGGATGACGAGGAGGACAAGAAAACAGCAAGAGCAGTACTGGTGAAGGTGCTCAAGGATATGCTGATACTGCTGCATCCTTTCATGCCGTATATCACAGAGGAGATATGGGCATATCTTCCTAAGGGAGAAGCAGACAGTGATAATCCTGATAATTTCCTTATAAAGGAAAAGTGGCCTGTATACAGAGAGGAATACAGGTTTGCCGATGAGGCCGAAAAGCTGGAGATGGCAATGTCGGTTATCAGGAGCATAAGGAATATACGATCAGAAGCCGAGGCGTCGCCGGGCCGTAAGCTGAGAGCAGTGATCCTCAGCACAGAGGGGAAAGAACCGATAGTAAAGGCTGGAGAAAGATATATAAAGAAACTTGCGAATATCACGGAGATAACGTTCATAAAAGACAAATCGGAAGTTCCGGAAGAAGTGATGTCAGCTGTTGTCGCAGGTGCTGAGGTCTTCATACCGCTTGATGATATAATGGATTATGAAGCGGAGCTTGAAAGGCTCAGAAAGGAAAAGAAAAAGCTGGAAGGAGAAGTGAAACGCGTAGCCGGAAAGCTGTCTAACGAAGGTTTCATAAAAAAAGCGCCTGAAAAGGTGATTAATGAAGAAAGAGAAAAGCAGGCAAAATATGAGGAGATGCTGACCAAGGTGTGCGACAGGCTTGCCGTGGTGGAAAAAAAGGTAAGATGAAGAATGCTGTAGAAAGAATAGGCGAATTCAACAGGTTTGGAAGCGTCCTGGGCCTGGAGAGGATGGATATCCTACTTGGCATATTGGGCGATCCTCATAAGGAGTTAAAGGTCATCCATGTTGCAGGTACCAACGGAAAAGGATCCGTCTGCAAATTCCTGGAAAAGGGGCTTGCTTCTTGCGGATACAGGACAGGCCTTTACACATCTCCGTTCATCGAAAAATTCAATGAACGGATATGCTTTGACGGGCAATGCATTTCAGATGCGGATCTCGAAAAATATACGGATATCGTCATATCAGCTGCGGAGAAGATGGTATCCGACGGACATGATTCACCTACTGAATTTGAGGTGGTGACTGCTATAGCACTGATGTATTTCAGTGATGTAAAAGCCGATATAGTGATACTGGAGGTAGGTCTTGGAGGCCGGGGCGATTCTACCAATGTAATCAAGGAACCGCTGGCGTGCGCCATATGTTCAATATCCTATGATCATACTGACAGACTGGGAAATACTCTGGAGGAGATCGCTGCCGAGAAAGCCGGTATAATAAAGCCGGGAGTACCCGTGATCTCAAATGTGAAAGATTATGGAGCAGCAAAAGTCATAGCACGCATCGCATATGAAAAAGGGTGCAGGCTTTATGATATTTCCGGCATAAGACCCGGGATCTCAGAAGCGACACCTTTTTCCCAGACAGTGACTATGGAGCTTTACGGTACGGATTATAGTGATATCAGGATATCTATGGCAGGCAAACATCAGGCCGAAAACCTCAAAACAGCACTGGCTGTGATAGAGGTGCTTCGAAAGGCGGGGAAGATAAGAGTAGAAAGATCACGACTGTACAAAGGTCTCAAAGAAGCTGTACAGCCCGGCCGGTTCGAGGTGCTGATAAAAGGCGGTGAAGATAGCGGATCTCCTGCGGTGATAATAGACGGAGCTCATAATGAGGCTGGTGCCATAGCACTGAGAGATACGATGAAAGAATTCTTTGGGGACAGCAGGATTCTGCTTGTGACAGGCATGCTTGCCGATAAACAGACGGACCGTATCATAGCCGCTTTAAAGGATATAACCGGATCGGTAATTGCTACAGAGCCTGATAACCCGAGGAAGCTTCCGGCTTATCAGCTGGCTGAGATGCTGCGGGATCTTGGACTGGATCCGGTCGTGGCGTCAGATGCGGAAGAAAGCATAAGACAAGCCGAAATGATATGGGATCAATACGATGTCGTGCTGTTCGCAGGGTCGCTGTATCTTATAGGAGATATAAGGAGGATGTTGAAGGATGGAAAACATATTGCTGTATTATAATGCGCATTCCGGGAGCGGAGTTTTCAAGAACAACCTTGACTACATCGTTGAAAGATGTCAGGATGCGGGCTACCAAGTCGTTCCCGTACGTGCTGCCAAGGGGTTTGTTATCGACAAGGTCCTCTCGGAGATAGATCAGAGCAAGTTCAGCAGGATCATAGCTGCAGGAGGCGACGGAACAGTCAATCTGTGCGTCAATGCGATGGTCAAACATGATATACACCTGCCGCTGGCTATACTTCCGGCCGGGACGGCCAATGATTTTGCCTATTATTTCGAGATTCCTTCCGACATAGATTACCAGCTGGATATCGCCCTCGGCAACAGGACGACAAAAGCAGATGTGGGAATTGTCAATAACAAGATCTTCATAAATGTTGCAGCTATGGGAGCTCTGGTGGATGTGAGCCAGAAAACGGATCCCAATCTTAAAAATGCCATAGGAATACTTGCATATTATCTGAAGGCTCTTACGGAAATCCCTCAGATAAGAGTTCTGCCTGTCACTCTTACGACACCGGAGGCTGTATATGAGGAGGATATATACTTTATGGTGGTGATGAACGGAGAGTCTGCAGGAGGATTCCGCAAGCTTTCGCCGCAGTCGTCTATCAATGACGGCAAGCTGGATGTCATCGCTTTCAGAAAGATGCCTATAGTGGAGTTTGCCCCGCTTTTATTCGAAGTCGTTCACGGAAGACACCCAAACAATAAGTATGTACTGTGCTTCCAGACAGATAAGCTGCTGGTGGAGTCAAGGGAAGATATCAGTACTGATATAGATGGTGAACATGGTGAGAAGCTGCCTCTTGATTTCAGAGTGCTCGCCCAGAGGCTGGATGTGTTCGTGTCGGAATCCGACTGGCAGTATGACTGATATCGTAAGAAAAAGGAGAGTTTTAAGAGATGATAAATTTTAAAATATCCGTAACAGAAGATTATGAAAAGCTGGTACCGTTTTTCATCGAAAATGATCTTGAGTTTTCGGAGGAGGAACCTGTACCTACAGATCTTGTAAAGTGCTGGCAGATAACCAGGACCGGAGAAGACGGAGAAAAACTTATCGGTGCTTTTGTGCTTGCAAAAAGAGAAGGTGAATTCATAGTTGACGGGATAGCTATAGATCCCCAGTACAGGAAGTTCAAGCTGGGAAAGACGCTTCTTGAAAAGGGTATACAGGAGACGCTGGAGCGCGGAGGCCGTAGGATATTCCTCGTTGCACGCGCACCCGGATTTTTCAGAAAACAGGGCTTTATAACAGTGGCCAGAGAAGATGCCCCCAACTTTTTTGAATGCCTGACCTGCCCTCAGTACGGAGTGGATTGCCATCCTGAGGTGATGAGGCTGGATCTGTGAGATGGTATAACGGCCGGAAATAAAACAATGTATGTATAAAAACCCCTTGCGGATGCATATGATTTAAAAGAATATGCCTGGAGGGGGATTTTTTATGGAAAATTTGATGGAGGGTAATACGGTTCATTTATCCGGAAGAGTACTGGATGGGCCGGTATTCAATCATAAAACATACGGAGAGGCTTTTTACCTGGTGATGCTGGGAGTGTTCAGAAAAAGCGGTTATGAAGACAGGATAAGAGTTATAATATCGGAAAAACTTCTGGGCGGACGCTCTCCCGTGGCCGGTCAGCTGCTGGATATAAACGGCCAGATAAGGACTTATAACAGAGAGTCTGAAGGGCGCAGCAGACTGGAGGTCACAGTGTTTGTGCGGCATATGGAATACTGCTCGGAAAGAGATTTTCAATATGAAAACGATGTCAAGCTGGAGGGCTTTTTATGTAAGATGCCGGTAAGGCGCACATCGCCTCTGGGGCGTGAGATCTGTGATCTTATGATAGCTGTGAACAGGATGTATAATAAGTCAGATTACATACCCACTATAGCCTGGGGACGTAATGCTGCATACAGCGGTACCCTTGAGGTTGGCGACAAAGTGGCTCTGGAAGGAAGGCTGCAAAGCCGTGAATACAGGAAATATACCGATGATGGGAGGCTCGTTACCAAAACTGCGTATGAGGTATCTGTGACGAGAATAGAGGAAATTTGAATTTACATTAAAAATATGATAATATATAAACCATTCTAAAGAAAAACGAAAAGATCAGGAGACCGGATGAAAAGGCACTGTTTATTGGATAAAGGAATAACCAGATTCGTGATCATAGGTATATTCAATACACTGCTGGGTACCGCTATAATGCTGGGCCTTTATAATCTGGCAGGCTGTACGTACTGGATCTCTTCGGCCGCCAATTATATCATATGCAGCATACTGAGCTATTTCCTCAATAAAAGATTCACTTTCGGATACAGGGGGGATACGCTTAAAAGCGGTTTGAGATTTGCTGTCAATATCGCATTATGTTATCTGGCAGCTTACGGAGCGGCAAAGCCTTTCATGGTATGGGTCATGGATGGATGGCCGTCAAATATACAGGAAAATGCGGCTATGCTGACCGGGATGTGCATATTCACAGGACTCAATTATCTCGGTCAGAAATTTTTTGTGTTTGGAGAAAAGGATATGGATTACAGAGAAGAATACAGCAGATGGCTGAAAAGCGCGCATCTCAGCGTGGAAGAAAAGGAAATCCTGGAGAAGATGTCAGATGAAGAGATAAGGGATGCATTCTACAGAAGACTGGAATTCGTGCGGTATCCTGTCGGCCATCCACG
>CALCKF010000111.1 GCA_937966095.1 uncultured Eubacterium sp. | reverse complement strand
CCCTGTAGACAAGAGCATCATTTTTTATTATCTCTCTTATTTTTTCATCACATTCTTCCCTTGTCAAAGTCATCCATTTTGAGTCTGCATCATCGATATTTCCGGATATCTCTGCCGAAGTAAGATCCACTGACAATTTCATAAGACATCGGTGATAAATATCACCTATTTCTCTTGCCCCCACTTCATATGTCCTCGGTTCATCAGCTCTCAGACCGTACATTACAAAATGGGCAAAAGGGCAGCTGCTGTACCTTTCGAGTCTTGATGCACTTACCATGAGTACATTTCTGTCACCACGGTACAGATCATCTGCAAATCTCTCACCAAGTGCCTCGAGCCTGTTATCAAAAGCCATTCCTCTTTGCAAACGCCCGATATCCTCTCCAAGTTTTTTTTCATACCAATCTCTTACGATAAACCAGTCCTCGTTTATTTTTTCTCCGTTCAAACTGTGCCTGAAAGCCTCTGCCATATATGAAAGCGTACCTTTTTTAGAAGTAACCATATCCAGAACTTCACCAGATTCACCTAAATCGCCAAAAACCGATACACTATCTGTTTTTTCGACATGCGCCTTTAAACGGGAAAATACTTCGGAAGGTCTGATGCTTTCACCGGAACTGTCAGTACGGCAACAGCTGACATATAACCGTTCCTCCGGCAGACACAACATCCTGTATACAGCGATTCTTTCCTCCTGCCGCGCTATATCATCGCGATTTGAAAATTCCAGGTCAAATGACTGCAGTATATCCTTTTCATGCCGGCTCAGCAATCCCTCTTCTCCATGTTCCAATGGCAGTACACCTTCGTTTGCACCAGTAACCAGCAACACCTTAAGGCGGCTTGTCCTTGTCCTCTGCAGCGTACCGATCAACACACAATCAGATGTCACCGGTACGAGTCCGATCTCAAATTCTTCAAAACCTGCGGTCATAAGTTTAAGCAACTCTCCCGATGATATTTTCTCACTGCCTATCGTTTCTGTTATCTGATCAAGTATCCCGCATATGACATTCCAGCTCTGCGCCATTTCCGCCGCACTTTCTGAGAATCCCTTATCCTCATATATCTGAATCATATTTTCAAGTCTGCTTATCATATCCATGTCATCTTCAAGGAACTTATAGAGGCCCTGTATTTTTTCTCCGGCGGTATTGCGGCTGCCCATACGCAGTTTCACAGTTTCAGCCACGGCTACCAAAGCCTCCCTCATCCCGTCAAGCCTCTTTACGTTTTCTGCCCCGTACTGCTCATCGCCTTTTGTAAACGCCTTCTTCCAAAGTGCCCCTCTTATACGGAACTGTTTTACATAATTCTCAAAAAGTTCCTTATCATTATCATCGAATCCCATGATCTGTGATTTGATCAGCTTCATCATGCTGCTGTCCCTATATCCTGAAGATGCTACCTCCATAAGAGCCAGAACAAATCCCACCGCCTGATGATGCATTACTTTTCGTTTTCTGTCCATGAATACGGGAATACCCCATCTGATAAATGTCCGTTTGAGTATCATTCCTCTTGTATCCATATCATTACATACCACCACGATGTCACCGAATCGGTAGCCTTCATCTCTGACCATATCCAGTATATAAGCAGCTGCGCGATCAGCTTCCGCATACATATTGGATGCTTCCGTCATAATTACCGCCGAAGACTTTTTGTCTCTGTTCCACACAGTCATTCTCGGATATCCTTCTATTGCTCTTATCAGTACTTCCTCACCTATATCTGAAGCAGTGTCTGAAAGCTGTCCGATCACATGCTTTGTAAGATCGAATATCTCCTTTTCTTTTTCATATGTCATAACGATATTGACGCTTCGTGACGACTTTATAAGCCTCTGTATCACCATCATATTTTTAGGAGTGAATGTATCAAACCCATATATCCATATCTCAGACTCCTTTATCATCGGAGCATCCAGTATCTTTTCACCGTAAAACGATATATAATCCTCTGAATCAAGATATTTGCCCTTTATTTCTTCCTGATATGCTTCATACACCGATATGATATCCTTCAGCTTATATTTCAGATAACTGCCGCTGCCAAGATTCTCTTCAGCTCTCCTGAGGTCTTCCGGAAACACATCGTATCTCTTCATTTCTGATATCATGCTGTTCAGCATTTCAATGAATGAGTTTTTCCAGTTCATCCCTCTGTATATGCTGAGTTCTCTATCTTTCCGGTTCATAACCTTTGTCAGCAGCATATGTCTTCCGTATTTATCGATCAGTTTCGGTATCTTTCCTCCCACCTGACGGACTGTTTTATGACCGAGGGTCGAAAAATCCATTACGCGTACATCAATAAGGCAGTCTTTGCCCAGATAAAAAAAGGCATCCCTTTCCGCCTGCAGCGAAAACTGATCGGGTACGATCAGAATGGTCTTGCCTTTTATTTTTTCAAATATAAATTTTTCTCTGTCTGTATGTTCTCCTCCGTAATAGATGTTCAGCATCGGCTGTCCTCTTTTCTCAGGTGATAAATTCGCTGAAAACATCCTTTACAGTATCTATCTTACTGATCTTTCCTGCATTGCTGCTGCAAAATATCAGTCCACCGTCATAATCCCCCGCTACACCACGCTTAACAGCTTCTATGATATCATAATCATCTTTCCCGCTGTATGCCAGCATATCAGCAAAATCATTTCTCATGACTCTTACGGATGTTTTCATCGGACTCCTGACTATTGTAACATCATTTTCGTTACAGTTCAAATAAAGCTTTTTATACTCATATGGCGCATCACATTCCTCTGTAGTAACGAACCTGGTACCCATCAGGATCCCGTCAGCACCGTAACGATATACTTTTTCGGCATCTTCTCTCCTGTATATTCCTCCCCCCACTATCAGAGGGCAGTTTTCCAGATTAGCCAGTTCCGACTTTATATCAGCAATAGTCTTATATCTGTCATGGCAGGCTTTCTCCAGATCAGCTTCTCTGAATCCGAGAAGCCCTGCTGCAAGGGGTCCCTGAAATATGAACCCGTCAGGCGTTCTGTTGTATTTCTGGCTCCATACCTTCGTTATGATCGAAGCTGCTTTTCTGGAAGATATCGTTGGCAGCAGCAGAACTTTTTTGTCCTGACAATATCCGGGGAGATCTTTCGGTATGCTTGTACTGGTCACTATTGCCTGCGCGCCTCCTCTGACTGCCGCTTCCACATATTTTCCGGCATTAGGGTCATTCCACATTATACTTGCTCCTATTAGGCCTCTTCCTCCGGCCTGCCTGACCTCATCGCACGCTTTTTTCACTTCATTTTCTATCTCTATGAGGTTCGCACTTAAAGGATCTTCAGCGTAATCATCACGTCGATATCCTATTTCCGCCGTCCCTATAAGGCCAAGCCCGCCATTACATGCGACAGATGCAGCCAGTCTGCTGCCGGCTATACCTATGCTCATACCGGCCTGGACTATAGGGACTTGTAACACACGGCTGCCCATCTTTACAGGATCCATCCTGAATTCTTTATCTCTCATATACGCCATGCTTCGTCGCATTATCAGGAAATTATTTATATTTTCAAGAGATGATACGAACTGATGTACACTTTCCTCAGGAATCTGTGATACGGCCTCCCGTATCATAGATTCATGAAAATCATCGTGTTCCTTTATCGCAGACTGCCCTTTTGCCGTAAGCCTTATCTTAACTATACGTCTGTCCCTCTCGTCACGCATCCGCTCCACATAACCTTTTTTAACCAGTTTATTTACAGCAGTAGTAAGAGTACTGATCTTGATCCCCAGTATATTGGCTACATGTGTCATTGTCTTAGGTCTCCCTGTACCTATTGCAGCCAGCGTATGGACTTCTGTCACGGAAATATCACCATATGAGGCATTCTGGACAGCTTCTTCTTCCAGTTTCAGCACTGTATTGAAAAGATTCACCAGTATATCGTTGAGTTTCTTTATCTCTCTGTCCACTCCGATCTCCTAACTGAAGGCAAACATTATCTCGCACTTGCAGGCCAGCACATCGTCTACATACGCCTCAGCCAGACCGGTGCCCGTGCTGCTTCGCAATCTGTCAAGGGTGACTTTCAGCGTCAGAATATCACCCGGCACCACCTGCTTTTTGAACCTCGCATTTTTTATAGCTCCAAAAACCGCCAGCTTGCCTTTGTTTTCAGGCATAGACAACAGAGCTATTGCTCCTGCCTGAGCAAGTGATTCCACTATAAGCACTCCCGGCATTATAGGTCTTCCCGGGAAATGACCTTTGAAATAATATTCATCCTCAGTAACAAATTTTGTAGCCACGATAGACTTTCCTATCTCCAGCTCATCGACCCTGTCCACCAGAAGAAACGGTTCCCTGTGAGGTATTATCTCTTTTATCTGTTCCTTATCCATCAACATATCTTTCAACCTCTCGATATCAGTCCTGATACTTCTTGATTATCAATGTTCCGTTATGCCCTCCGAATCCAAGGGAATTTGAAAGAACATAATTTATATCCGCCTTTCTCCCAACATTAGGAACATAATCAAGATCAAGCTCAGGATCCGGATTCTTAAGCCCCACTGTAGGAGGAATAAAACCTTCAATTATTGCCTTTACAGATATAACGGCTTCCAGGCCTCCGGCAGCTCCCAGAAGATGACCAGTCATGCTCTTTGTGGAGCTTACAGGTACTTTTGTATCATTTCCAAACACTTTTTTGATGGCTAGCGTCTCGAATGCATCATTGTATGGGGTCCCTGTCCCGTGTGCATTGATGTAATCTATATCATCCGGAATTATACCTGCATCCTGTATCGCCATACGTATAGCCTTTGCAGCCCCCTCTCCCTCCGGATCCGGTGAAGTTATATGGTATGCATCAGAAGTGGCTCCGTATCCTACTATCTCTGCATATATCTTTGCTCCCCTTGCTTTTGCATGCTCCATCTCCTCAAGTATCAGAAATCCTGCACCTTCTCCCAGTATAAATCCGTTTCTGTCAGCATCAAACGGTATTGAAGCTCTGTCAGGATCCGTCGTCGGGTTCATCGCAGTCATATTTGAGAATCCGGAGAAAGATACAGGAGCAAGTACTGATTCCGCTCCACCTGCTATTAATACATCATTATATCCGTGCTTTATGTTTCTGTAAGCCTCTCCGATCGTATGTGTTCCGCTGGCACATGCTGAAACTATACCGAAGCTGGCGCCTTTTGCTTTGAATTCCATTGAAATATTACCAGCTATAGCATTCGGCATCATCATAGGAACCAGCAGCGCCGATGCTCTTGCAGGCGTATTTTTCTTTACACATTTTGTTATTTCACTCTCCATAGTAGCAAGCCCGCCAATGCCTGTTCCTCCATATACTCCGAACCTGTCGGGATCTACATTTTCTCCGCTTACTATACCGCTGTCAGCCATCGCTTCTCTGCTTGCTACAAGAGCAAATTGATCGGCGATATCCAGTCTCTTTGCTGCCCGCTTATCTCCGAAATCAAAATTTTTAACTTCTGCCGCCAATGTTACTTTATGGCCTTCCAGATCAAAACGTGTGATCTGTGCTATACCATGTCTGCCATTACTGATGGAATCCCACATTTCATCTATATTGTTTCCTACCGGCGATACGACACCAAGGCCTGTCACTGCAACTCTTTTTTCCATTTGCTTCCTCCTATCTGTTTTACTGTTTTCCGTCTACATTATTATTCCGCCATCTACGCTGATGACCTGTCCTGTTATATAAGAGCTCATATCAGAAGCAAGGAACAGGGCCGTCTGTGCAATATCTTCAGGACGTCCCATCCTTCCCAGCGTTATGTTCCCGGCTGCTGCTTCTCTCTGCTCATCCGTAAGTTCCGAGGTCATATCCGTTTCTATAAATCCCGGGGCTATGGCGTTGACTCTTATGCCTCGTCTTCCCAGTTCTTTTGCAGCAGACATGGTCATACCTACTATACCTGCCTTAGATGCACTGTAGTTGATCTGTGCAGGATTGCCTTTGAGGCCTGATACAGATGACATATTTATGATTACACCGTGTCTTTTTTTAACCATAAGTGCAGAAAGCTCTTTCATCATGTAAAATGCTCCATTGAGGTTTGCATCTATTACTTTCGTAAAATCCTCAGCACTCATTCTCATCATCAGTTTATCATTTGTTATCCCTGCATTGTTGACCAGTATATCAACAGTCTTTTCAAAATCACTTTTTATAAGATCTGCAATCTTGACTGCAGTAGCGGGATCTGCAACATCTCCCTTGATCACACGCACCTGTGTACCTAATCCGCTAAGTTCTGCTGCAGTTTTTTCAGCTTCGGCATCATTGCTTCTGTAGCAAAGGATAACATTTGCTCCATTCTCGCAGAAAGTCCTGGCAATAGCTTTTCCTATCCCTCTTACTCCTCCTGTTATGACTGCAGTCTTATTATTTAACATATTTCCGTATGTCATAAATGCACCTCTTCTATATCAGCTCTTTGAGTCTGGATATCGTATTTTCCAGACTTTCCACGTTTTCCACATTGAGTGCCTCTATCTCAGGGCATGTCTTTTTAGTAAGCCCTGTCAGTGTTTTCCCGGGGCCTACCTCAATGATAGCCTTGACTCCGTCCTTTTCAAATCTTTTTATTATATCTTCCCAATATACAGGACTCATAGCCTGTCTTGCCAGAATATCCGTAAGGTATTCGCCTATATCTCCCCCATCAAAATCTTTCATTATATCATCTGCTGTTATATTGGCATATACCTTCTTTTCAGGTGCTCTCAGATCTGCCTGCAGCAGCACCTCCCTTAATTTTTCAGCTGCCGGTACCATCATCGGGCTGTGAAAAGCAGTACTCACTCCAAGAGGGATCGCTTTTACTCCTCTTTCTTTTGCTGCTCTTCTGAATCGCTTAAGGGCAGCCTTATCTCCAGCAACCACGGTCTGCGTAGGAGAATTGAAATTTACACCTTCCAGTATGCCGTCTTCCCTTGCCGCCTCTACCGCCTCAAGTATTGCCTGTCGTTCTCCCAGTCCTGCAGCCATACCGCCCTTAGGGTTTCCGTCTTCATCAAGCCCTGCCTGCTGCATCAGAACGCCTCGCTTGGAAACTATATCTATTCCCTTGCTTATCTCATCTATAGCTCCTGCTGCTGTGAGAGCCGAATATTCCCCAAGGCTGAAGCCCGCCAAAGCTGTCACTTCTAGCGAATCCTCAATGCCCTGCTTCTCTATTTCCGCCATGAGCGCTTTATAAGCTGCCATTGTTGTAGTATATATCGTAGGCTGGGTCACATGTGTCTGTTTCAGAGTCTCTTCATCCCCCTCAAAACACCATTCCTTTACCTGCTCTCCCGCCATATCAAATATCTCTTTTGCCTCCGGATATGAATCATAAAGATCCTTTCCCATTCCGCTATACTGTGCGCCCTGTCCGGCAAATACTATTCCTATCTTCATAAACCTCTTCCGCCTCCTTGAACATCTCTTTTATTATCTCCGCCGCCGGCTGTTCTTTGTTCACAAGTCCCGCGATCTGTCCCGACATTATGTTTCCGTTGTCGGCATCTCCATCTCTTACCGCTGCTGCCAGCGTCCCGGTGCATAATTCATTTATCTCTTCCTCAGGAGCATTCTGCTTCTCCAGTGAAAGTATCTTTCTCGCCAGCTTGTTTCTTATTATTCTGACAGGATGTCCCGTACTTCTCCCTGTCGCCACCGTTGATGAATCTTTAGCCTTCAGGATAGCATTTTTATATCCCTGGTGTATTATGCATTCATCTGCAACAAGAAATCTGGTGCCGACCTGCACACCTTTAGCTCCCAGCATATATGCCGCCGCCACTCCTCTTCCGTCTGCAATACCGCCTGCGGCTATTACAGGTATATCCACAGCATCTGCCATCTGAGGAACAAGAGCCATAGTAGTCGTTTCACCTATGTGGCCTCCTGCTTCAGTCCCTTCCGCAACAACCGCATCGGCTCCTGCTCTTGCCACTCTTACGGCCAATGTCACATTGGCAACCACCGGAATGACCTTGATCCCATTTTCCTTTAGCTTTGCGATATATTTTCCCGGATTCCCTGCTCCTGTCGTTACGACGGGAACCTTCTCCTCGCATACCACATCCATAAGCTCATCCACATTATCCGCCAGCAGCATTATATTGACACCAAAAGGCTTATCGGTCATTTCTCTTGTTTTCGTTATCTGATCTCTGAGCCATTCTGCGCTTTGGCCGCCTGCTGCAATTATTCCGAGTCCCCCTCCATTGCTGACGGCAGCTGCCAGATTACATTCAGCTATCCTTGCCATAGCACCCTGGATTATAGGGTACTCTGTTCCCAATATCTCATGAACATCAGCCATATCATCCCTCCTGTACATCATACATTAATATTTTATATTTTTAGTTTCTTATTCAAATATTTTGATTATCAAACTATTTATATGATACTATTTTTTTACTTTGACGTCAAGGCGAAATACTTCCTTTGATGTACTCATATGCTTTTTACATATCTCACGACGACATGCCGGAAAAACTGAATAAACAGGATATTTTGAATATAAAAAAGGTGTCGCCCTGAATTTCAGACAATGCGACAACCTCTGCAATAAAATAAATCTTTTTATTTTTCTATTATATCCCACAACTCTTCCGGCTTTTCTATGACATAGTCAGGACACGCTTCTCCAAGTTCTTCCGGCTTTTTATCACCTAATGCCACCGACCAGGAAACCAGCACTGCTTTTACTCCTGCGTTTTTTGCACACATCATATCAAAAACAGTATCCCCCAGCATCACAGCGTTTTCCGGTGATGATCCAAGCTTCTCAAGGATGATATTTATAGGCTGAGGATCCGGTTTATGCTTCGTGGTATCATCTGCAGTGACCATAGCATCGAAATATTCTTTTATTCTGTATTTTTCAAGTCCCTGTACAGTTGTGTTAAGAAGCCTCGATGTTACCAGTCCTGTTTTATATCCCCTGTTTTTCACTTCCTCGAGCAGTTCTTTCATCCCCGGGAAAAGAGATATCAGTTCTCCGAAATTATCACGATGATAACTCCTGTATATATCCAGCGACCTTTCAACAGGTATATCAGGGAAAAATTTTCTCATAGTCAGTTCCAGCGGCTCTCCAAAGGTACATACCAGGTTTTCACGGGATTCCTCACGGTTTTCCAGCGTCCTGAAGGTATGCTGCCACGAATTCAATATCACATCATTAGTATCCATTATAGTTCCGTCAAAATCAAAAAGTACTGTATCTATCAT
>CALCKF010000110.1 GCA_937966095.1 uncultured Eubacterium sp. | reverse complement strand
GCTGCATTTACCCTTTCCGCCAGACTCGTGGCATTGGAAGTGCCCAGCTGCTCTGTCGGGCTGTTCCGTGACAACATCACTTCGAACTGCGGATCGCTGCCCAGCAGAAAAGCAAGCTCGATCCCAACTTCATAATTTATGTCCTGCTCCCGAAGTCCGTTAGCTTCAGCTCCCGCATTGGGATTCTGAGGATTGTGCCCCTGATCTATAAATATTTTCACCTGAAGTTTCCTGCCTTTCCGGCAATACAGGCCGTCATGACCATTTGCCATATGATATTCGTATATCATATGACTATTCTTTTCTGATTGTGAATCATCATTCAATATATCGTCTATTTAAGATACGCGTTTTGATTTGAAAGAGTTTATTATCCTATATCATTTCACGCATTTTTCTGCATACAGTGTTGCATGGTTTAATAGTCAGCGCCTGCTCAAATTCCATTCTGGCATCCTGTTGATTCCCATTATACAGATGATACACACCCAGCCCATAATGGGCTTCGTAACATTCTTTACACACATATTCCGGGCATGTCGGCACTGACAATGCCATATTAAACTTATCCCATGCTTCTTCCCGTTCTCCGCACAACGTTTTTAAGAACGCATACTGACAAAGCCTGTCCGATCGTTTTATATCAGTGATTCTCCCATATAATTTTTCAAATACTGCAATTCCCTGTCGAGCATAAGATACCGACTCTAATTGCGCCCCGCTGAAATACAATGCTAAGGAGAGCCAGGAATAATTGTCTATGACATCGGGCTGCTTCTTGACCAGCTTGCGAAATAACCTGGCTGCATTGCCAAAATTCATATGGACAATCTCCAAGATACCGCAAAGACGCTCACCATCATGAGAAGCAATGGAATCTGCGATATTCTGCGCCTGTATCAGTTTGCCTGATTCCATAGCAAGCTGTGCTGCCATTAACAGGTAATCATCATCCATCATACGATTGATTTTAAATATTTTTTGATATCGTTTAAGTGTTGACTTCGCCCCTGCAAAGTCTCCTGTATACAGCTGAATATGATACAGCAGTTCATGGAACGGATGATATTTGCTGTCTTCACATACCACATCAAGCAAATCAGCAGCTTCTTTAAATCGCCCCAGTTTACAAAGGCATACAGCCACGTCATCATAGCAGGGAACTTCCGATACATTTCGCTTCTTCAGTTTTTCCTGGTAATGATCTAATGCCTCCTCATAAAGTCCCATTTCCATGGCGAAAATACCGCGTACTTCACGTACTTTATTTTTATCGCCGCCCAGCTTTAAATACATGTCTAGATCGCTCATGCAACGGTCCCTTTTCCCCTGATAGAATTCACCTTGTGCCCGTAGCAGGTAACCTTCCTCCAGATCCGTATAAATGATTATTCTCTCACCAATGTTTCCTACCTGTTCCCAGTTTTCTTGTTCTGCATAAGCAGATACCAATCTCAACATCGCTTCCCGGTTATATGGATCGGCCTTTAAAGCCATGCGGCAGCACTTTTCTATATTATCTTCTTCTACTTGTACCTTTTCATGGAAATCCGCTCTATAAAGCCATAGTTGCGATGCATCCGGATACTGCTCAAGGGTCTTCTTCATTTTTTCCAGCATCGGGCCGATTTTGCCTCCGGTCTCCTCCCACATCAAGAAATACCGTACAAGGCTGTCATACAAAAGCTCCTTCGGAAAAAGCCCAGAACTATACTCCTCCGCAATATTCTTGTATAGTTTCTTAGCATCATGAAATTTCTCCCACATCTCAAGAAGCTGCCCTTTTAAGTAACGTTTTTCGTATATAGAAAGATAATCTTCAGCTTGTTTCATTCCTTTCTCAACATCATCTGTACTGCCACACTCAATCATACATTGGACCATATGATATGCAGTCCGTTCCAGTTTCGGCTCAATCATAAACACCTGCTCAAAAAGTTCTTTTGCTGTTTCCCATTCCCCGGACAGCATGAAACATCGGGCCAGATGATATGTATAATATAAATTTCCTGCAGATTCATAGCGAAGCCGACGAAGAAATCTTATGGCAGATCTGATTTTTCCCGTTTTCATATACATCTGCACAAGACAAAATCTCTGCTGCATGGAACTTTCCGGGCGTTCACAAAGCACAGCCATGATATCATATGCATCTGCAATACGATCTATAGAAAATAAAAGTCTTGCTTTGATCTCTCTTATCCGGTTCATCTGCGTCAAGGTCAGTTTTTTCTCTCCGGAATAGACCATTTCAATGATATTCTGTGCATCCTCATAATCTCCCGTCTCTACACAGGCCTCCGCCAGATCCACTATCCATCTTTCCTCTTCAAATCCTCTCTCCAGGCTTTTTCTGGCAATATCTGCAACGATATCATACTGCCCATACAGCTTATACAATTCTATCAAAATCAGCATTTCACCTTCTGTAAGTTCTCTCTCTCCGGCCTTTTCCATAAGTATCTGAGAAAGTTCTTCCAGAAACATCTGCTTAAGAGGTTTTACCATATATTCATAACCTTGTCCGGTAAACTGACCTGCCATCAATAAAGCTTCACCTTCTTTGTGATTATTCCACAAGCTCATGAGATACCCGCTTACTACAGCAGCATCCAGTTTGTCAGGTCTATACTTTATTGCCTGTCCAAAGCATTCCTCTGCAATATCGAAACTGCCTGCCTTCTCAAACAATATACCCATACTCATGGATTTATAGTAACCATCTTCTAATTCCTTTAAGCTGTGCACAGCAGCCTCCCACTCCCCGCACAAAATATAATACTCGCTCTCAAGCAGCGCCAGGTAAGGGTGGTATATTTCCAGCTTTTTCAATTCTTCCAGTTTTTTTCGGTATTCTCCCGGGTCTTCTGCATGAAAGTCAAAATATATTTCACGAAATCCATTTAAGAAAGAATCATAGTCCTTTTCCTCATCATATTCCTCAAACAAATCATAGGGAGGAAACTCCTTCATTAGCAATAGTCTTTTTTCGTAGGATTCCATCCCTTCATAACCAATGAAGCTTTCATAAGCTTCTCGTTTCTGGGAATAATGAAAAGTATCATCAATTGCTTTCACTATATCCTGCATGATATTCCCATACCAAAGTATATACTGTAAAACGCGTATAGCTATCTCGTCATGCTTTTTCGTATCTGCCATTTCCGGTCTTCGAAAAAAATAAATCCATTCATTGATATTATTCCGACGTCCAAAATTCTCATAAATATCGTGTAAATGATCCTCCCATTCCATACTATACTTGATGGACATAATTGCTTCGTGATCGCTCATACCATATCTCCTTTCCTAGCTCTGCCAATACCAGTGAGGTAGAATCATGGCATCCGGCATATTGCCTTCCAATACAAGAAGCGGATAAAGATTCCCGATGATCTTATTATATGGCAAGTGATTTCTCTGAACCACAACTGTAGTAAAGTATACATTCCTTCCTTCTGTAATATCCCTGGGCAACCTATAGCAAAAAACACGTTCCAGCTCATCTTCCATAAGATCTGCCAGTCGTTGTATTCTTGGCTGATAACCATGGTTTCCTTTAGTGTCAAAAAGTGCATAAGCCAGACTGGCCAGCCGTTCAGGTTCTTTCCAGTAATACTGATCCATGGTATAGATATAGTTGGCCGGATAATCGATCTTTCCTTTTTCAAAAATGTGTATGTTGGCCTGTACCAGGGCTCCGAGAGCAACCCTCCCCTCTCTGTAAAATCTCCTTTGTAATAAAGAATCATAAAGAAGTAGCAGCTGATCCGGTTCTTCTATATAGCCTCCTATTTCATCATATTCCGGTTCCAGCCATTCGGGGCATTTCAAGAAATCTTCCTTTGCCGGTTTTCGGTTATGTTCCAGATAATGCGCCGTCTTCCAACAATCAAAATTTTCTTTCTTCGTTCTGCTAAAAATACCCATAACACACCTCTTCCTACATTACTTAAAGAGCTTTTATACTAAATTTCTTTTATTATACCTAGATACCCCTTAATTTTCAACAGTATCTAAATAAAGCTCAGCTGTCTCCGTATAGATAACAGAAAGTCACAAAAAATATAAAAGCCTGAATCGCATTACCGATTCAGGCTTTTAATGGTGATCCTACCGGGAATCGAACCCGGGTTACCGCCGTGAAAGGGCGGTGTCTTGACCGCTTGACCATAGGACCAAAATAAGCGGCAACGTCCTACTTTCCCAGGCGGTCTCCCACCAAGTATCATCAGCGCT
>CALCKF010000109.1 GCA_937966095.1 uncultured Eubacterium sp. | reverse complement strand
AGTCTGATCGTTTACCTGACGAAGCTCAGTGAGCAGCTGGAGGAAACACTGAAGGAGGGCGTTACTGCGCCACTCAGGGAAGTTCTGATGGAATTTTACTTTGACATTCGACGCTTTATATGTGCCTTTGACCGGTCGGATGACCGCTATTTGATCTATGCGCTTCGAAGCGAGGACAGCTTTGAAATCAAGATTTTTTGTGTGGATCCTTCCAAAGATCTGGGAGAACGTCTGGCAAAGGGATGCGGAGCCGTATTTTTCTCTGCAACGCTTCTCCCGGTGCAGTACTACAAGGAAATGCTCAGTGATACAGCAGTATCGGATTACGATCTTTATGTGGATTCACCTTTTGCGGAGGAAAACCGTCTGCTTGTAGCGGCAACAGATGTAAGCAGCCGCTATACAAGGCGGGGTAGAAAAGAGTATGAACGGATGGCTGCATATATCCGGGATATTATTCGTGGCAAGCATGGCAATTATATGGTCTTTTTCCCGTCATATCAGCTTATGAAGGATGTTTTTGAAGTTTTTACGGAAATGGAATTAATGAAGGCAGGCCATGGTCTGCAGCTGGTTGTGCAGGAATCCGAGATGAGTGAAGATGCAAGACAGAAGTTTCTGGATGCTTTTCAGGCGGATGCTGCAGATGCGGTTATTGGTTTCTGTGTGATGGGCGGTATTTTTTCGGAGGGCATTGATCTGAAAGAAGACCGGCTGATCGGTGTCATCATTATCGGGACAGGACTGCCGCAAGTTGGAGAAGAGAGAGAGCTTTTAAGTCGGTATTTCAATGAGAAATCCGGCAGAGGGTTTGAATATGCCTACCTTTATCCGGGGATGAACAAGGTTTTGCAGGCAGCAGGACGCGTGATCCGAACGGAGAAGGACAGAGGCGTGATCGCGTTATTGGATGAGCGATTTAATTACAGTCAGTACAGAAAAATGTTCCCGAGAGAATGGCACAATTGCAGTAAGACCAGTCTGAATACAATCGTGCAGCAGGTGGAGGATTTCTGGACAGATAAAGCATAGGATCAGATAAGAGAAAAATATTTTCAGGCAGATGAGATATTTGATATAGATAATAACAGGAGATAAACGGAGGCGATAAAGTTGAGGATTGGTTTTATAGGGCTCGGTATTATGGGCGAGGCCATGTGCTATAATATTATCAGAAAACATGACAGTGATGTCTATATTTATGACGTAAAAACAGAACCGGTACAGCGGTTGGCGGAAAAAGGCGGTATCGCCTGTGACAGTGCCGTTGATGCAGCAAAACATTCGGATGTGATCATTACAATGCTGCCGAGATCAGAAGATTCCCTGTCAGTATATAAAGAAATACTCCCGGCCGTCAATGCAACGAAAATCTGTATTGACATGAGCACCATTGATCCTTCCGTTTCATTGAAAATCAGTGTTATGATCCAGGCTCATGGTGGACATTTCCTGGATGCGCCGGTTGTTAAGTCGAAGGCGGCCGCGGTGCTGGGCAATATCGGCATAGGTTGTATCTTCATCTATATGGTTAATTATTGAAGTA
>CALCKF010000108.1 GCA_937966095.1 uncultured Eubacterium sp. | reverse complement strand
CTGCGTCCCGTCTTTGCTGCTGCTGTCCTGGTTATTAATTCCACCCGGGAAACCGCGCATATGCTGGCAAGCGCTTCCCCTCTGAATCCCAGAGTTTCGATATAATCAAGATCTTCAGCTGTTGCGATCTTACTTGTTGCATGACGCATAAATGCCAGTTCCGTCTCCCTCTCATCTATTCCGCAACCGTTATCAGTGACTCTTATATATGATTTCCCGCCGTTTTTTATTTCCACGGTTATTCCCGAAGCGCCTGCATCGAGGGAATTCTCCACAAGTTCCTTGATTATTGATACAGGACGGTCTATCACTTCACCCGCAGCTATTTTATCAGCAACTTTTGTATCTAGTATTTTTATCATACGTATTTCTTAAATTCCTCCAATATTCTCAGTGCTTCAGACGGAGTTGTGTCCATAAGATCCATATTCCTGAGTTTTTCAGTGATCGGATCAGGAATAATATCAAAAAACGACATCTGTTTTTCTCCTTCGGAGGAAATCTGCAGGGCTTCAGCTTTCTCGTCTTCATTTCTGCTGCTTTCAAGCTCAGACAGTATTTCACGTGCTTTGTCAAGAAGCTCGACAGGAGCTCCGGCCAGTTTAGCTACATGGATTCCATAGCTTCTGCTGGCACTTCCTTCTATTATCCGGTGCAGAAAAACGACATCACCGTTTTCTTCCGCCACATCAACATTGAGATTCTTTACTCCTTCAACAGTTTTTTCAAGCTGTGTCATCTCATGATAATGAGTTGCGAACAGCGTTCTGATCATCCTATCCTTTCTGCACAGATATTCTGCCGCTGCCCATGCAATAGAAAGCCCGTCATAAGTGCTGGTTCCCCTGCCTATCTCATCAAGTATAACAAGACTCTTCGTCGTAGCGGTATTGAGTATATATGCCAGCTCGCTCATTTCAACGAAAAACGTACTCTGACCCTGTGCCAGATTGTCAGCTGCTCCTATCCTGGTAAATATTCTGTCACATATACCTATATGCGCTTCTTCACACGGTACGAAACATCCTGCCTGAGCCATAAGCACAATAAGGGCAGTCTGACGCATATAAGTGGACTTGCCTGCCATGTTCGGTCCCGTTATGAGTAAAAGACTCTGATCTGTCTTGTCCAGATATGTATCATTGCTTACAAATATTCCATCTCTTATGGTCTGTTCGATCACAGGATGTCTTCCTTTTTGTATTGATATCCTGTCTCCATCGTCAACTAAAGGTTTGGTATATCCATTCTTTTCGCTTACCTCTGCAAAAGAAGCAAGAACATCAAGATCAGAAATCGATTTTGAAGTCTCCTGTATTTCGTTTATATATGTCTGCAGTTCCTGTCTTACATTGAGGAACAGTTCATATTCCATCTGATTGATCTTGGACTCTGCATTGAGAACAAGACGTTCCGTCTCTTTAAGTTCCGGAGTTATAAAACGTTCACAGTTGACAAGAGTCTGCTTTCTTATATAATTCTCCGGTATCATATCATAATATGACCTGGTCACTTCCAGATAATATCCGAAAACCTTGTTGTATCCGACCTTCAGATTTTTTATCCCGGTACGCTCGCGTTCATATGCTTCAAGTCCCGTTATCCAGTCCTGAGCATCCTTTATCGAATTTTTCAGCTCGTCCAGAGCAGAAGAATAGCCGGGCTTTATCAGCCCTCCTTCCTTTACCGTAAGAGGCGCATCTTCTACTATGGCAGAATCAATAAGACCATATATCTTTTCAAGAGAATTTATATTTTCATTTATTGCTTTGAGCAGAAATGATCCTGCTGAGGACAATTCTGCTTTTATATCAGGGAGGACACGGCATGAATTTCTCAATGCTATAAGGTCCTTTCCATTAGCTGTTCCGCAGGCTATGCGGCCTGTCAGCCTTTCAAAATCATACACCTGTTTAAGATACTCTTTTATGTTGTTTCTCATCAACACATTGTCAAGGAGATCTTCTACGGCATCCAGCCTTTCATTTATCTTGATTACATCATTAAGAGGCTCTTTTATCCACTGTTTGAGTTTTCTTGCTCCCATAGCTGTATGAGTTCTGTCGATTATCCCCAAAAGAGAGCCCTTCGTTTTTTTTTCGAACAGAGTTTCTATAAGCTCAAGATTCTTTATAGTGGATTTATCCAGGGACATTCTGTCTCCCATTGAATATATATTAAGGTATGAGATATGATTCAGCGCGTTTTTCTGAGTTTCATGAAGATATATGAGCATAGACCCCAGGGCGTATTCTGCCGCGGAATCTTCCTCTATTCCTATACCCAGAAGAGCCGAAATATCAAACTGTCTTTTTACAGCATTTCTTACCGCATCTGCCTTGTAATATGATGGGTCCAGGATATTGAAATATGTCGAAAGTATATTGCCGGCATCCTCGATATCCATGGATATACCGGTATTTTCATCCATCAGAATCTCACTTGCGTTTATTCTTACCAGCTCGTTTATGAGGCTTTCCCTGAGAGCCGGGCCGTCTATGGATGTCAGTGATATCTCTCCGGTAGAAATATCACAGTAAGTCAGACCGATATTTTCTTCATCATAAAATACGGAAACAATATAATTGTTTTCGTTTTCCTTGAGCATCGCACTGCTTATCAATGTACCAGGTGTGACTACTCGTATAACTTCTCTTTTCACTATTCCCTTCGCAGCTGCAGGGTCTTCCGTCTGCTCACATATAGCTACTTTATAGCCTCTTTCCACAAGACGTCCTATATAGGTTTCTGCAGAATGAAAAGGTACTCCGCACATAGGCGCTCTTTCCTCCATTCCGCAGCTTTTTCCCGTCAAAGTAAGCTCCAGTTCACGAGAAGCAAGAACTGCATCATCAAAAAACATTTCGTAGAAATCACCCAGTCTGAAAAAAAGTATACAGTCCGTGTAATCATGTTTTATATCCATATATTGCTGCATCATTGGTGAAAGCTTTGATGTTGCCATCGCGGAAAGACCTCCTGTTATCTGTTGTTATAGCTTTCG
This sequence comes from uncultured Eubacterium sp., assembly GCA_937966095.1. Taxonomy (GTDB): domain Bacteria; phylum Bacillota; class Clostridia; order Peptostreptococcales; family Anaerovoracaceae; genus Lentihominibacter. The sequence continues at coordinate 4,454 of CALCKF010000108.1, read as the reverse complement.
ATACCCAGTCTTATAAGTTCGACGCCTCTTTTCATGTCTTCTCTATTAAGCACATATGCTATACGTATCTCATCCCTTCCAAGACCGGGAGTGGCATAGAATCCCTCTGCAGGAGAAAACATCACGGTTTCGCCGTTATCATCGAACTCTGTAAGAAGATATACAAGAAAATCTTCCACATCATCGACAGGAAGCTTTGCCATGATATAGAACGAACCTCCAGGCTTACGGCATATTATCCCGGGTATCTTCATGAGTTCCTCATATACAGCATCTCTTCTGGCCTCGTATTCGGTTCGCATCGTATCATAGTAACTTTTGCCGAGACTGTACAAGGCAGCGGCACCTATCTGATCAAGGGTGGCACAGCAAAGCCGTCCCTGCGCCAGCTTCATTGCAGACTCCATTATCTCAGCATTCTTGCTTATCAGAAATCCTACTCTTGCTCCGCACGCAGAGAAACGTTTTGATACGGAATCTATTATTACTACCCTGTCCTGAAGTTCCGGTATCATTCCGAATGATGCTATTCCTCTGCCGTCATATGCAAATTCGCGGTATACCTCATCTGAAATTATCCACAGATCGTGTTCTATGGCAATTTCACCTATAAGCTTCATATCTTCTATTGAAAGCACCCTTCCTGTAGGATTTCCCGGTGTGATACAGCATATAGCTTTCGTCCTGTCGGTTATGGATTTCTCGATAAGATCTTTTTTTGCGTAGTCATATCCGTCTTCTGCATTTGTCGTGATAGGTCTTATATTGCCTCCTGCGGCAGTGACAAAAGTATGATAATTTGAATAAAAAGGCTCGGCGATTATCACCTCGTCTTCAGGGTCAAGAATGCTTGTGAAAATCATGCTGAGAGCTTCTGATCCTCCATTTGTTATCATTATATCGTCGCGCCTGAATTCCATATCATAGCTTCTCATATATTCGCATATGGCATCCTGTAAAGCCATTTCTCCGCCTGATTCCGAATAAGCCAGTACTTTTTCGTCAAAATTCCTTACTGCTCTGAAAAAACATTCAGGGGTTTCTATATCAGGCTGCCCTATATTTAAACGATAGATCTTCTTTCCGCTGTTTTCTGCTTCCAAAGCCAGCATATTGAATTTTCTTATCGGTGAATTCTGCATTTTTGATATTTTTTTTGATATATTCATTCTGTTCTCCTTTATAAATTTAAGTCATTCCAGTTCAAGATGAGAATCGTATACTATCTTTTCCGTATCAGGCTTTTCGGCCGCCGGATATTTTTTCATACATAAAAGGTACTCTATGTTTCCTTTCGTACCTGTCACCGGAGAATATGTCAGTCCGTGAGGAAACAGCCCGTTGTCCATGCCGTATCCTATAACATTGACTATTACTTCCTTATGTACTTCCGGATCCCTTACTATCCCCTTTTTTCCTACCTGATCCTTGCCTGCTTCAAACTGCGGCTTTACAAGGCATACCAGGGTGCCTTCGGAAGACAGCAGCTTCGCCGCCACCGGAAACACCAGCTTAAGCGAAATAAACGAGACATCGATGCTGATAAAATCAACATCCCTGTCTATGGCATCAGTATCAAGATATCTTATGTTGGTTTTTTCCATATTGACCACACGAGGATCGTTTCTGAGCTTCCAGTCCAACTGTCCGTATCCCACATCTATGGCAAACACTTTCTTTGCACCGCTTTTCAGCATACAGTCCGTGAACCCGCCGGTAGATGCACCGATATCCACCGCCGTCAAATTTCCAAGTGTTATGCCGAATGTTTCTATAGCTTTCTCCAGCTTAAGTCCTCCTCTGCTCACGTACCGGCAGAGGTTTTCTTTTATCGATATATCAGCATTTTCATCTACAGGTGTTCCAGGTTTATCTATACGCTGCCCATCTACCAGTACAAGACCTGCCATAATGGAGGCCCTGGCTTTCTCCCTTGAAGGCAGTAAACCTCTTTCAGTTAAAATCACATCAAGTCTTTTTTTCAAATTCCTGCACTATCCTTTCCGCTATGGAGGCACTGTCCAGTCCATATTTACTGTACAGTTCTTCGCATGTTCCATGTTCTATGAATCGTGACGGCCATCCGATATTTACAGTTTTTACGTTACTGTTTACAAGTATGCTGTTTATCTTTTCTCCAAATCCGCCTGGCAGAACGTTATCTTCAACAGTAGCAACAAAAGCAACCTCCGTTGCGGCATCATTGAGCATATCGGTATCAAGAGGGCATAAAAAGGCCGCATTTACCACACCGGCACTTATACCTCTTCCTTCAAGAATATCTGCAGCTTCAAGAGCTTTTGATGTCATCGCACCTATCGCCCAGATATCAAGATCGGAACCTTTTCTGAGCCTGCAGGCTTTGCCTGGTTCAAGTTGTTTGTCATACCCGATCGATGCAGCCGAGCCTTTCGGGTATCTTATTGCACAGGGGCCATCCAGCCCTGCCGCCAGTTCCATCATGGATTCAAGTTCAGATCCGTCTTTTGGAGCCATTACAGTCATATTGGGCATATGACTTAGATAACTCAGATCGAATATCCCATGATGCGTCTCACCGTCGGCTCCTACTATACCTGCCCTGTCTACGCAAAGGACGACCGGCAGATTCTGCAGACATATGTCTTCCATTATCTGATCATATGCTCTTTGCAGGAAAGTAGAATATATGGCTACAAAAGGTTTTAATCCGGCTTTTGCCAAACCTGCAGAAAATGTCACGGCATGTCCTTCCGCTATACCGACATCAAAAGCTCTTTCAGGAAACTTCCCGCTGAATCCTGAAAGTCCGGTTCCTTCCATCATGGCTGCGCTGACAGCAACTATCCTGTTATCTTTTTCTGCCATTTCCGTTAGTTTGTTTCCAAAAACCTCAGAATAGGAAAGCTGGCCGGATTTTTTGATCATCTCCCCTGTTTTCATATCGAATGGACCGACTCCATGGAATATATTAGGACGTTCTTCAGCCAGGCTGTATCCTTTTCCCTTTTTAGTGATCACATGTATGAAAACCGGCCCTTCCGCCGTCTTCGCCATTTCAAATGCTTCACACATCTCTCTGATATCATGTCCGTCTATAGGTCCGAAATATTTTATTCCCAGCTCCTCAAACAGCACTCCATCTATAACAGCATATTTTATTGAATCTCTGGCATGCTGCATGCCCGCTACAACGCCTTCCCCTATCCAGGGGACCTTTGAGACGTTTTTCTTTATCTGCGCCTTCATTGAGATGTATTTTCTTGAACTTCTCAATTTACCAAGATGTTTTGATATCCCTCCTGTATTGTGGGATATGGACATCCCGTTATCATTGAGTACGATTATCAATTTCGTATTCATGTTGCCTGCATTATTGAGCGCTTCAAATGCAAGGCCTCCTGTCATCGCACCATCTCCGATTATTGAAACCACTTGATATTTCCCGCCGGACAGATCTCTTGCGGCAGCCATTCCAAGCCCCAGAGAAATGGATGTGCTGCTGTGGCCTGTATCGAATATATCGTACGGGCTTTCTGAAGATTTTGGAAAGCCGCTCATACCTCCCATTTGTCTCATTGTAGGAAATCTGTCAGCTCTGCCTGTAAGTATCTTGTGTACATACGTCTGATGTCCCACATCCCATATGAGCTTGTCCTCCGGAGGATCAAATGTCCTATGAAGAGCTATCGAAAGTTCTACAGCTCCAAGATTCGAGGAAAGATGACCTCCTGTCTTTGAAACATGCTCTATTATGAAATCTCTTATTTCGTATGACAGCAGTTCCAGTTGATCATATTCCATATTTTTAAGATCTGCAGGAAGATCAAGACCTGCTATATATCTGTTCATATCATTTACCTCTTACGGCAAGAGCTTTCGCCAGTTTGGTGAAAACCTCCGCATTATCATAATATTGTTTCAGTGCATCGATCGCAGTGCAGGTAAGCTTGTCCAGAAGCTCCTTCGAACGATCCAGTCCATATATTGCCGGGTATGTGGCCTTTTTGTTTATTGTATCCATACCTGCTTTTTTACCCATCTCTTCTTCCTGTCCCTCCACATCCAGAATATCGTCGCATATCTGAAACGCAAGTCCGAGATTTTCTGCATACATGGTCAGGTTTGATAATGTTTCATCATCTGCATTTCCGAGATATGCACCGGCTCTTACAGCAGCTACGATAAGAGCCGCCGTTTTTGTTAAATGGATGTAGTCAAGCATTTCTCTGGAGCAGTTTTTATTTTCAGCCTCTATATCTGCCAGCTGTCCCGCCACTATACCCCTGCATCCGGAACCTTTGATTATTTCATATGAAGCTCTTATCCTTTTTTTCAACGCATCTATATCATCAAAATACATGAAAAGATCTCGGTTCATAGTTTCAAAAGCCGCAGCCTGAAGACCGTCTCCGGCAAGGGGTTGCGTCAAAATGAATTGCTTGAATTCTAATGTTCATAATAAACCTCCTTCT
>CALCKF010000107.1 GCA_937966095.1 uncultured Eubacterium sp. | reverse complement strand
ACTGGAAGCCGATAACGAATCCTCATAAATACGACGGTGAACGTGTTGTAATAGATGTGTCAGATGTATGGGGAACGGGTATATATGCGTGCTTTTGCAGGAAGCCTTGTTCGTTATATAGTCTAAGGTATGCCTGAAGTATGGCGGTAGATAGCGGCTATTTTAATAAAAACGAACAATAGAAGAGATATATATGCATAATATTCGATAAATGTTCAAATTTCAAAGTTTTTAAGATAAAAATATTGATATAGTACAGCAAAAGTGCTAACATTAATATATAAACGGCAAAATGAGACGAGATTTACAGGATCGTTATTATAGGCGGTATATATGTGTGATTTTCAAGCGCCTGTCGATGATTGAGAAAGGAATACAGTCAAATGGTAAGAAGAATCTATGTTGAGAAGAAAAAAGGCTTTGATGTGGAGGCTGAAGAACTTTTTGATGATGTAAGGGAGAATCTGCATCTTGAAAAACTGACGGGAGTAAGGATCCTTAATCGCTATGATATAGACGGAATAGATGATGCAACATATGAATCGGCAAAATCAACGGTATTTGCAGAACCAGCAGTGGATGTCGTATATGAAGAAACGATGCCCGATGATCTGAGATCTGCTATTTTTTTTGCGGTAGAGTATCTGCCGGGACAGTATGACCAGAGGGCCGACTCCGCAGCTCAATGTATAAGACTGATGAATTCGGATTCGGAGGCGATCGTGAAATTCGCACGGGTGATCGTTCTGGAGGGAGAGATAGCTCCATCTGATATTGAGGCTGTAAAAAAATACTGTGTCAATCCTGTAGATTCACAGATAGCAGCTGATAATAAGCCGGAAAACCTGGAAATGGAAACTGTGGTACCTGAGGATGTGGCAGTGATAGAAGGATTCAGGAAGATGGATTCCGAGACACTTGAACGATACAGAAAAGAGATGGGCTTTGCTATGAGCAGGGACGATCTGAGTTTCGTTCAGGAATATTATATAGATGATGAAAAAAGAGACCCTACGATGACAGAATTAAGAGTGATAGATACCTACTGGTCTGATCATTGCCGTCATACCACATTCAATACTACACTGGAGGATGTGGGATTTGATGACAGTCCTTATGGGAAGCTTGTTGCCCACGCCTTTGCTCAGTATCTTGATATGAGAAAGGATGTGTACGGCAGCAGGGATAAGAATCTCTGCCTTATGGATATGGCATGTATAGGTGCTAAATATCTGAAAAAGCACGGCAAGGCTGATGATATAGATGAATCTGAAGAAATAAACGCATGCAGCATAAAGGTGAAAGCAAAGATAGATGGCAAAGATGAAGACTGGCTCGTTATGTTCAAGAATGAGACACACAATCATCCTACGGAAATAGAGCCGTTTGGAGGGGCTGCTACATGTCTCGGCGGAGCTATAAGAGATCCGCTTTCAGGAAGAGTATATGTATATCAGGCTATGAGGGTGACTGGTGCAGCTGATCCGAGAAAACCTATCGAGGAAACGCTTGCCGGAAAGCTTCCTCAGAGAAAGATAACTCAGGAAGCTGCGCAGGGCTACAGTTCATATGGCAACCAGATAGGATTGGCTACAGGTCTGGTAGATGAAGTCTACTATGAGAATTATGTAGCAAAAAGAATGGAGATAGGTGCTGTAGTGGGGGCGGCTCCGGCTTCTCATGTGAACAGAAGAAAGCCTGAAAAAGGTGATGTCATAATACTGGTAGGAGGTCGTACAGGGCGCGACGGATGTGGAGGAGCGACCGGGTCATCCAAGGAGCATACTGAAGAATCAATACTGCAGTGCGGTGCGGAAGTACAGAAGGGAAATCCGCCTGTGGAAAGAAATATCCAGAGGATGTTCCGACGCAGAGAAGTAGCCACTCTGATAAAAAGATGCAACGATTTCGGCGCCGGAGGAGTTTCTGTTGCTATAGGTGAGCTGGCTGATGGCCTTGAAATAAATCTTGACCTTGTACCGAAAAAATATGAAGGACTGGACGGAACAGAGCTTGCGATATCCGAGTCACAGGAGAGAATGGCTGTGGTAGTTGAAGCTGATCGTGAAAAGGAATTCATAGGGTATGCAGATGAAGAGAATCTCGAGGCCACTACGGTAGCAAGAGTTACTGACACCAACAGGGTAAGGATGCACTGGAGAGGGAAATGTATACTTGATATAAGCAGAGACTTTCTTAACACCAACGGAGCTCAGCAGTTTGCCAAAGCCTTTGTAGCCGATACTGAGGCTGTGAAAAAAAGCGGCGGGGATCTGTCCGGCATAATGAGGGAGACAAGGACAAAAGAGCAGCTTCTTACTGATCTGAACTGCTGCGGCAAGAAGGGTCTCATAGAAAGATTTGACAGCACCATAGGAGCGGCTACGGTACTGATGCCGCTTGGGGGCAAATATCAGCTGACACCGGCGGCAGGTATGGCAGCAAAGCTCCCTGTATTGAAGGGTGAAACGAGGACAGCGACGATAATGAGTTATGGCTTTGATCCGGAACTTGCTGTAAAGAGCCCGTTCCATGGAGCATTTTATGCCGTGATAGATTCAGTCACCAAGATAGCTGCGATGGGCGGAGATTACAGTAAGGCACGGCTTACCTTCCAGGAATATTTTGAAAAGCTCGGCTCCGATGCATCAAGATGGGGAAAGCCTATGGCAGCACTCCTTGGTGCGCTGCGGGCTCAGAAGGAGCTTGAGATCCCGGCGATAGGCGGCAAGGACAGTATGTCAGGCACATTTATGGATATAGATGTTCCTCCTACTTTGGTATCCTTCGCAATAACGACAGTGGATCCTGATAATGTGATTTCCCCGGAAATAAAATATGCCGGCAGCACACTTGCGGCACTGACAGTCCCTGTGGGGCGTGATGGTATAATAGACTTTGAGATATATAAGAAAAACCTTGCAAAAGTGAGGGAACTGGCAGTATCGGGAGATATCCTTGCTGCAAGTACTATAGGAAGAGGCGGCCTTTATATGACTCTTGTAAAGATGGCTGCAGGTAATATGATAGGCGCCGATATCCAAGTGGAAGGGGATATCCTTTCGCCGATGTTCGGATCACTTGTGGTCGAAATACCATCAGGTCGTGAAACTGAACTGCTGGAAGGTGCTGTATATGCTGTTCTTGGGAAGACAACTGTTGACGGCAGGCTTACTGTTAATGGACAGGCCGAGGATCTGAAGGATATAGTAGCAAAATGGCAGCAGCCTTTGGAAGGGGTATTCCCTGTAAGAACATCGGAATTCAGATATTCGGAAGATAAGACAGAAGTGGCGCAGCCGTTCTTTACCGGAAGGAATTTGCAAGGACCTGCTGTCAGGACTGCAAAGCCTAAGGTTGTGATCCCTGCTTTTCCGGGAACCAACTGTGAGGTCGATTCCGCAAGAGCTTTTGAAAAAGCCGGTGCTGATGTAGACATTCATATAATAAGAAATCTGACTGCAGCTCAATTGGAGGATTCCATAAGTATGCTGGAAAGAAAGATACGTGACAGCCAGATAGTGATGATACCGGGAGGCTTTTCAGGAGGAGACGAACCTGACGGTTCCGCAAAATTCATAACGGCTGTTTTCAGAAACCCGGGGATAAGTGATGCAGTATCAGATCTTTTAGAAAACAGAGATGGATTGATGCTGGGGATATGTAACGGATTCCAGGCGCTGATAAAACTGGGGCTGGTGCCTGACGGCAGAATAAAGGCGTGTGATGAAAACAGTCCTACGCTGACATATAACAGGATAGGAAGACATGCATCCTGTCTTGTAAGGACAGGGATAACCTCAGTAAGATCGCCGTGGCTTGCAGGTGTGAATACAGGAGATGTATTTACCATACCGGTATCTCATGGAGAGGGAAGATTCATCGCATCTGATAAAATACTGAGAAGCCTGGCGGAAAACGGTCAGATAGCAACGCAATATGTGGACTTCAGCGGGAAGCCGTCAATGGATATAGCTTTCAATCCTAACGGATCAATGATGGCGATAGAAGGAATAACCTCTCCTGATGGAAGGGTGTTCGGAAAGATGGGACATTCGGAAAGGATAGGTATAAATCTATATAAGAATGTGCTTGGCGAAAAAGATCAGAAAATATTTGAATCAGGAGTGAAATATTTCAGATAGAAAACTGTGTTGATGAAAGGAAGGTAAAAACAGATATGAAAGTAGCTATATTGATGGGCAGCAAATCCGATTATCCTGTTGTTAAAAAGGCGGAAGATATGCTGAAAAAGTTTGATATAGAATATGAAACAAGGATAATATCGGCTCACAGAACACCGAAACAGGCTGAAGAATTTGCAGCCGATGCAGAGGCAAACGGGTTTGGATGTATAATAGCTGCGGCCGGCAAGGCTGCACATCTGGCAGGTGTTCTTGCAGCCACAACACCGCTTCCTGTAATAGGTATACCTATGAAATCAAGTACTCTTGACGGACTCGACTCACTTCTTTCCGTAGTGCAGATGCCAAAGGGAGTTCCTGTTGCTACTGTTGCCATAGACGGAGCGGAAAATGCGGCACTGCTGGCAGTACAGATACTGAGCACTGCAGATCCGGGATTGAGAAAGGCGATGAAGGATTTCAAGAAAAAACAGGAAGAGGAAATTATAGCGATAGATAAGGAATTCAATTCACAGGAGGTATGAGATGAAGAAATTAGAACAGCTGTATGAAGGAAAAGCAAAGAAAGTTTTCAAAACAGATGATCCTAAATGTCTGATAGTGGATTACAAAGATGATGCAACGGCATTCAACGGGGAGAAAAAAGGACAGATAGTGGGCAAAGGCGTTGTAAACAATACGATGACAAATATAATATTCCAGCTGCTGGAGCAGAAGGGAGTCCCGACTCATTATATAGAACAGATAAGTGACAGAGAAACTCTTGTAAAAGCTGTAAAGATACTGCCGCTGGAAGTGATCATGAGGAATATCTCTGCCGGTTCTTTTGCCAAGAGATATGGTGTTGAAGAAGGTATCGTGTTTGACAAACCTACATTTGAGCTTTCATATAAAAATGATGATCTGGGAGACCCTCTGATGTGCGAATCACACGCGATAGCTCTCGGACTTGTAGAGGAGCCGCAGCTTGAGGAGATAAAAAAGTATGCAGCGGCAGTAAATGACACTTTGAAGGAATTTTTCCTGGACAAGGGCCTGAAGCTGGTTGATTTCAAAATAGAATTCGGTCTCTATGACGGGAAAATCATACTGGCTGATGAGATATCTCCGGATACATGCAGACTGTGGGATGTGAATACTAATGAGAAGATGGACAAAGACAGATTCAGGAGAGACCTCGGCAAAATCGAGGAAACATACGCAGAAGTCCTCAGAAGAGTAAAAAATGATTAGACTGGTTTTTGATACGGAGGAAATCAGATGAAAGATAAAAAACTTACATATCGTGATGCAGGTGTGGATACCAAGGAAGGCGAGCGAGCGGTTTCACTTATGAAGGAGCATGTAAAGGCCACGTTCAATGAAAATGTCCTGACGGGTCTGGGCAGTTTCGGTAGTCTGTTCAGCCTGGATATCACAGGTATGAGCAAACCTGTGCTGGTATCAGGTACAGATGGAGTCGGTACAAAGCTGAAAATAGCGTTTCTCATGGACAGGCATGATACTGTCGGAATAGACTGTGTGGCAATGTGCGTCAATGATGTGCTCTGCCAGGGGGCAAAGCCTCTGTTCTTTCTCGATTATATAGCAACCGGCAAGGTAAAGGCCGAAAAGATCGCTGATATAGTCAGCGGCATAGCCGAAGGATGCCGTCAGTCGGGCAGTGCTCTTGTGGGAGGAGAAACTGCGGAAATGCCTGATTTTTACAGTGAAGGTGAATATGATATGGCCGGATTTTCGGTCGGTGTCGTAGACAGAGATAAAATAATAACAGGGGATAAAATAGAAAAGGGAAATAAAATCATAGGACTTCCTTCCAGCGGGATACATAGTAACGGATATTCCCTGGTAAGGAAAATATTCTTTGAAAAAATGGGAATGAAAGTAACGGATTATGTTGATGAGCTGGGACAAACCCTCGGAGAAGCGCTTCTGACCCCTACAAGGATATATGCGGATGCCTGCAATTGTTTATTGCCGATATTTGATATAAAAGGCATAGTCCATATAACAGGAGGAGGTTTTTTTGAAAACATACCAAGGATACTTCCTGAAGGGACTGCTGCATCTATAAATGTGGGATCATGGGAAGTGCCGCCTGTATTCCCTTATATAAAAAGATGCGGGAATATAGAGAAAAGAGAAATGTTCTCAACATTCAATATGGGTATAGGGATGATGATGGTGGCATCCGCCGAAGAAGCTCATGCTGCTTTAGACACTCTCAGATCCGCAGGCGAAAAAGCATATATAATAGGAGACATTGTCGAGGACAGGGGTGAAAAAGTCATCCTTAATTACGATGGACAGGTGCTGGAAAATGAGTGATAAGACAAAAGTGGCAGTTCTGGTGTCCGGAGGAGGAACGAATCTGCAGGCACTTATAGATAAGATTTCAGAGGGAGAGCTGCCGGATGTACAGCTGGTGAAAGTGATATCCAGCAGAGAAGATGCCGGTGCCTTAAAAAGAGCTGAAAAAGCGGGCATCCCGGCCGTTGTTGCAAAAGAGCAGAATCAGGTTTTGGAAGAACTGAAAAAATCCGGAGCCGATATTGTGGTACTGGCGGGGTATATGAAAGTTCTGTCCCCTGAGATAATTGACAGTTACAGAGACCGCATAATCAATATACATCCTTCACTGATTCCTAAATACTGCGGAAAGGGGTTTTATGGAATAAGAGTACATAAAGCGGTGCTTGAAGGCGGAGAAAAGGAAAGCGGAGCCACTGTTCATTATGTTGATGAAGGTGTGGATACAGGAAAGATAATACTTCAGGAGAAAGTTCCTGTCATTGACGGAGACACCCCGGAAGATCTGGCGGCGCGGGTTCTGGTGACAGAACATAGGATATTGGCGGAAGGACTTAAGATAGCAATAGATGAGATGAAAAAAGGAGAGAGATAATGGGAGGCGTAATAGGATTTGTTTCTAAAAGTGATTGTGTTATGGATCTGTTTTTCGGTACAGATTATCATTCGCATCTCGGTACTAAAAGAGGTGGAATGTGTGTACTTCAGGACAATGGTTTCAACCGTTCGATACATAATATAGAGAACTCCCCATTCAGAAGCAAGTTTGAAGATGATATAGAAGAAATGAAAGGCAATATGGGGATCGGAGCTATAAGTGACAGTGATCCGCAGCCTTTGACAGTATACAGCAGCCAGGGAGATTACGCGATTACCACAGTGGGTCGCATAAATAACAAAGACGAGCTGGTGCATGAGCTTCTTGAAAATAACGGAGGACAGTTCATGTCAATGAGCGGGGGCGAGATAAACAGCACCGAGCTGGTTGCTGCTCTGGTATCTACAGGAAAAGACATTGTAGAGGGGATAAAGATAGCGCAGTCCAAGATAAACGGATCCATGACTATGCTGATACTGACAAAAGAGGGCCTTTATGCAGCAAGAGACAGATACGGCAGGACCCCTTTGATTATAGGTCAGAAAAACGGCGCATACTGTGCAGCTTCGGAGTCATTTGCATTTATAAATGTAGGGTATAAATACAAGAGAGAGCTGGGACCGGCTGAAATCGTATTTTTGACTGCAGATGGAGAGAAGACCGTTGCAGAGCCTCAGAAGGATATGAAAATATGTGCATTTTTATGGACATATTTCGGCTATACGACGTCGATATATGAAGGCCGCAATGTGGAGCTTATGAGAAATCGCAACGGAGAACTGCTGGCGCGAAAAGACGGAGATCTGGACGTCGATTATGTTGCAGGTGTTCCGGACAGCGGCACTGCTCATGCTCTCGGATATGCCAATCATTCAAGAGTACCTTATTCAAGACCGCTTATAAAATACACGCCGACGTGGCCGAGAAGCTTTATGCCGCAGAACCAGAAAGCCAGGAATCTGATTGCAAAAATGAAGCTGGTACCGGTATTTCAGATAATAAAAAACAAGAAATTCGTCCTGATAGATGATTCTATAGTAAGGGGAACTCAGCTTTCCGAAACAGTAAGCTACCTTATCGAGAACGGTGCAAAAGAGATACACGTAAGATCAGCCTGTCCGCCTATAATGTACGGATGCAAGTTCCTGAACTTCTCACGTTCAGTAAGTGATCTGGAACTTATAACGCGGAGAGTGATAAGAGATCTTGAAGGAATAGAATCTGAGGATATATCGCAGGAGCTTCTGGCTGAGTATGCTGACGGGAATTCGGAAAAGCATCAGGCAATGGTGGATGAGATCCGAAAACGACTCAGATTTGATAGCCTGCGGTTCCAGGATCTTGAGGATACGATAGAAGCTATAGGCATTGACGAATGCAGACTTTGTACATACTGCTGGAACGGAAAGGAGTAGATGAAGATGCAGAAAATTTCATTGTCGGAGAACCTTAAGGAAAATTCATATCCGGGCAGAGGGATTGTGATGGGGCGCTCAGAGGACGGAAGATATGCCGTGGCTGCATATTTCATCATGGGCCGGAGTGTAAACAGCCGTAACCGTATATTTGTTCAGCAGGATGATGGTATAAGGACGGAAGCTTTCGACGTATCCAAGCTAAGTGATCCGAGCCTTATAATATATGCTCCTGTAAGGGTGCTTGATGATAAGACTATAGTTACCAATGGGGATCAGACAGACACCGTATATGATTTGATGTCACAGGGAAAGACATTTGAAGAAGCGCTGAGAACGCGTGAATTTGAACCTGATGCACCAAACTATACACCGAGGATATCCGGTGTTATGAAAGCGGGCGGAGGCGCATTTGATTTTTCAATGTCAATTTTAAAAAGTGATGATGGAGATGCCGGGTATTGTATAAGGAACACATATGCATATCCCGGATGCAATGCTGGTGAGGGCCGTTTCATACATACATATCTTATGGATTCCGATCCGCTGCCCAGCTATGAAGGAGAACCCAAAAAGATTGACATAAAGGGTGATATAGATCATTTTTCAGATATGGTATGGAATAGTCTCAACGAGGATAACAAGGTGTCTTTGTTTGTAAGGTATATAGATATAGAAACTGGGAGATATGATACACGAATAATAAACAAGAACCAATAGGGATTTTGATTATCAAGGAGAAGATAAAATGAAAGAATTAGAATTGAAATATGGATGTAATCCGAACCAGAAACCTGCCAGTATTTTTGTGGAAAATGGAGAGCTGCCTGTAGAGGTGCTCAATGGCAGACCCGGATACATCAACTTTATGGATGCTTTGAACGGATGGCAGCTTGTAAAGGAGCTTAGAGAGGCTACAGGGTTTCCGGCAGCCACTTCATTCAAGCATGTTTCTCCTGCGGGTGCAGCGATAGGTATCCCTCTCAGTGATGTGGAAAGGAAGATATACTGGGTCGACGACCAGGGTGATATGTCACCTTTGGCCAGTGCATACGCCAGAGCCAGAGGTGCTGACAGGATGTCATCTTTCGGGGATTTCATATCTCTTTCGGATATTTGCGACGCAGATACTGCCAGGATAATAAAAAGGGAAGTGTCAGACGGTATCATTGCTCCGGGTTATGAACCCGAAGCTTTAGAGATACTCAAAACTAAGAAAAAAGGAAATTATAACATAATAAAGATAGACCCGGAGTTCGTTCCTGATCCGGTTGAAAGAAAACAGATATTCGGGATAACATTCCAGCAGGGAAGGAACGAAATGCCGATAAACGAGGAATTCCTCGGGAATATAGTGACAAAGAATAAAAATATATCTGAGGATGCCAAGAGAGATCTGATAATCGCGCTCATAACATTAAAATATACACAATCAAATTCAGTTTGTTATGTAAAGGGCGGGCAGGCGATAGGCATAGGTGCAGGACAGCAGTCACGTATTCACTGCACGAGACTGGCCGGTCAAAAAGCCGACAACTGGCTGCTGAGACAGTGCCCTAAAGTACTGGAGCTGCCGTTCAAAGATGATTTGGGCAGACCTGACAGAGACAATGCCATAGATGTATATATGAGTGAAGATTATATGGATGTGCTGGAAGACGGCGAATGGCAGAAGTATTTTACTGAAAGACCTGAGCCGCTTACGAGAGAAGAGAAGAGAGCGTGGCTTGACCGCATGGATGATGTGGCTCTCGGATCGGATGCCTTTTTCCCATTCAGCGATAATATACAGAGGGCATATCGCAGCGGAGTCAAATATATTGCTCAGCCGGGAGGTTCAATCAGAGATGATCTTGTGATAGAAGCATGCGATGAATATGATATGGTGATGTATTTTTCCGGAATGAGACTGTTCCATCACTGATGAGGATATGTATGGAAAATTCTTTTTGGAGGTTTGATATATGAAAGTACTGGTCGTAGGCGGAGGCGGCAGGGAACACGCGATTTGCTGGAAGCTGGCGCAGAGCCCGAAAGTAGATGAACTATACTGTGCCCCGGGGAATGCAGGGATAGCTCAGGTGGCAGAATGTGCAGATATAAATGCCGAAGATATCGAAGGGATATGCAGGTTTGCTTCTGAACAGAAAATAGACCTTGCCGTTATCGGACCTGAAGTGCCGCTTGCAATGGGTATAGTGGATGAGCTTTTGAAATGCGGGATAAAAGCCTTTGGTCCTGACAGGAAATGCTCACAGCTGGAAGCCAGCAAATCTTTTACAAAAGCTTTTCTCAGGAGGCATGGGATCCCTACAGCAGGATACAGGGAGTTCACCGATAAAGATGAGCTGCTGAGGTCTTTGGGGATATACGGGTATCCGATGGTGCTGAAGGCTGACGGCCTGGCTGCCGGCAAAGGTGTGGTGATAGCAGAAAATGAAGAAGACGCCAGATCTGCAGTTGAGGAAATGATGGGTCTCAAGGTGTTCGGATCTGCAGGAGAAAAAATAGTGGTGGAGGAATTTCTCACAGGCGTGGAGGCCTCTGTCCTGTGTTTTGTAGATGAAAATTCAATAGTGCCTATGGAATCGGCCCAGGATTATAAGCGCATATTTGACGGAGACAAGGGGCCGAACACAGGAGGTATGGGTACGTATTCACCAAGTCTTCTGTTCACTCCGGAGCTTGAAGAGCGCATAAGGAAAGAAATATTGGAGCCGACACTTGCAGGCTTCCAGAAAGACGGGCTGGATTTCAAAGGGGTGCTGTTCATAGGACTGATGATATCAGAAGACGGCCCTAAAGTAATAGAATTCAATAACAGATTCGGAGATCCCGAAACACAGTCTGTACTGCCCAGACTCGACAGTGACCTGATGGAGATATTCATGGCAGTCATCGAAAACCGTCTGGCTGATGTGGATATAAAATGGAAACCGGAAAAAGCTGTCTGCGTGGTGGCTGCTTCAGGCGGCTATCCGGGAAGCTATGAAAAGGATAAGGTCATAGGAGGTCTTGATAAGGTAGATGAAGATGTCATGGTATTCCACGCAGGAACAGTTAAGAAAAGCACTGATCAGCTGGGATGCTTAAGCGAAGGAAAAGCCGGCTGCACAGGATCGCCTCATATGGCAACCGTGACCGCAGGGGGAAGAGTCCTGGGAATAACGGCTCTTGGTGATTCTCATGAAGCGGCAAGGGCAAAAGCTTATGATAATATAAAGAGAATAAGATTTGAGGGTATGCAGTACAGAAAGGATATAGGAACTGTAAACAGGCGATGACCTTCATTATGACGATATGATTGTAAATATGCCGCGTCCGGAAGTGAGATCCGGATGCGGCATATTTATATATACAGCTGCGGCGTATCAGAACAGTACGTGTGAAAACTTTTGGCTGTGTTTTTAATGGTAAATCATGGTATAATGTTATAAACAGGATGTCAAACAGCAGTTTGAATAGATATCTTAAAGGAGGTAGCTGTATGAAAGATAAAAAGATTATAACCATAAGCCGTGAATTCGGAAGCGGAGGACGGCTCATCGGGAGACGTCTGGCAGAAAAGCTTGATATACCTTATTATGATAAGGAGCTTCTTGACAGGATAGCTGAAGAATCGGGATTCTGCAAGGAAATGCTGGAGGATGCCGAGAAAAAGGCGAAAAACAGCTTTTTATACAGCTTGGCATCTGCCCTTGGGACAGGGGAGGCCGGTCCTGAAAGCCTTTCGCTGAATGAGCGTTTTTTTCTGGCTCAGTTTGATACTATAAGAAAAATAGCTGAAGAGGGATCATGTGTAATAGTAGGAAGATGTGCAGATTATATAGTAAGAGGGATGCCTGAAGCTACAAATGTTTTCATATATGCAGAAGAAGCTGACAAGATAAAGAGAGCCGTCGAGGAGTATGGAGTGCCGGCTGATGCGGTAAAGAAGCTGATGAAGGATACAGATAAAGCCAGAGCTAATTATTATTCATATCATACAGGAAGGAAATGGGGAGAGCATGTGAATTATAATCTCTCGATAGATAGCGGTTATATAGAGATCGAAGATATCGTGGATCTTATTATAAAGTATACTGAGGTAAAACTGTTTAAATAGGAGAAGATAATGAAAAAAAGAATAAGAGCTATGTACTTCAGCGGGACGAATACCACGGCAAAGGTAACGTCCGGAGTGGCATACAGGATGTGGGAAAGGCTCCATGAGAAAAACAGCGGATATGAAAAAGCGCCGAATATCAATTTCACGCCTAAAAAGGCCAGAGATAAGAAATATATATTTGATCAGGATGATATCGTCGTATTCGGTACACCTGTAATTGCAGGCCGTGTACCGAATGTTCTGCTGAAGTTCCTTGATACGATAGAAGGCGGCGGAGCTATGGCTGTCCCTGTTGTGCTGTATGGAAACAGGAATTTTGACGATGCTCTGATTGAGCTGAGAAATATCTTGGAAGGTAAGGGCTTTCATACTGTGGCAGCGGCGGCATTTATCGGAGAGCATTCGTTTTCAAAGGTTCTGGCTGCCGGAAGACCTGATATAAAAGATATGGAGACAGCGTATAAGTTTGCGGAAGATACTGCAGACAAGATATCTGCAATTATGGAAAAAACGGGAGGAGACAGTACAAAACTGTCGGAATATCTTAATGAAACGTGTCCTGTAGAGGTCGAAGGACATGATCCTTTAAGACCATATTATCAGCCGAGAGACAGAAAGGGAAATCATATAGATATATTGAAAGTGAAACCTAAGCTGGACGCAGGGAAATGCACAGGATGTGGTCTTTGTGTCGCTGTCTGTCCGATGGGATCGATAAAGGAAGATGCCCCGGGTATCGTAGATGGCATATGCATCAAATGCTGCGGGTGTGTAAAGAAATGCCCTGAAAATGCTTTGTATTTTGATGATGCGGGATATCTGTACCATAAAGAAGAACTGGAACTGGGATATTCGCAGCGCAAGGAGCCTTCTATCTTTCTTTAAAGATACGGCATATGCTGCGATCATTGACTTGAAAGGCAAACAGTGATATCCTAACCACATATTTACCATGTCTCATTTGATATGGAGATGAAAGGAATGATGAAATAAAATGACACAAGAAAAGGGTAAGTATTATATTACCACACCTATTTACTATCCGAGCTCTAACCTTCATATAGGTCACACATACTGCACTGTTATGGCAGATGCAATGGCAAGATTCAAAAGACTTTCCGGATATGACGTAAGATTCCTTACGGGGACAGATGAACACGGGCAGAAGATACAGACTATCGCCCAGGAAAAGGGCGTTACACCTCAGGAGTACGTAGATGAGGTCGTGGCCGGCATCAAAGACCTGTGGAAAACAATGGAAATATCATATGATGATTTTATAAGGACCACCGAACCGCGGCACATAAAGAGGGTGCAGGCTCTTTTTATGAAACTTTATGAGAACGGTGATATATATAAGGGAGAATATGAAGGCCTTTACTGTACACCTTGTGAATCTTTCTGGACTGAAAGTCAGCTGGTGGACGGAAAATGTCCGGACTGCGGAAGACCTGTGGAAAAAGCTAAAGAAGAGGCATATTTTTTCAGACTTTCGAAATATCAGGAAAGATTGCTGGAGCTTTTTGAAAAAAATCCGGATTTTCTGAAGCCGGATACCAGAAGAAATGAGATGATAGCTTTTGTCAAACAGGGTTTGGAGGATCTCTGCATCTCAAGATCCACCTTTGACTGGGGTATCCCTGTGCCTATAAATGAAAAACATGTAATGTACGTATGGCTTGATGCCCTTTCAAATTATATCACTGCACTTGGATGGCCGGATGAACCGGAACTTTATGAGAGGTACTGGCCTGTCGATGTGCATTTGGTGGGTAAGGAGATCGTCAGATTTCACACGATCATATGGCCGGCAATGCTGATGAGTGCAGGACTTCCTCTGCCTAAGCAGGTGCTTGGACATGGATGGCTGCTGCTGGAAGGCGGGAAAATGTCAAAGTCAAAGGGCAATGTAGTGGATCCTGTAAAGCTTATAGAACGATATGGGATAGATGCTCTGAAGTATTTTCTGCTGAGGGAATATACTTTCGGACAGGACGGCGTATTTACCAATGAAGTTATGCTTAAAAGGATGAACTATGATCTGGCTAACGATCTGGGAAATCTGGTATCCAGAACTGTCTCGATGATAGAAAAATATAACGGAGGTATAGTTCCTGATCTTACGGATGCCCGTGAAGATGTTGATGACGAATTGAAGGCCGTGGCTGTGGGAGCAGCGGGCATAGTTGAAAAAAATATGGATAAGTTCGCTTTCAATATGGCCCTTGAAGAAATATGGGTCGTAGTAAGACGCGCAAATAAATATATAGATGAGACGATGCCTTGGGTGCTCGCAAAAGAAGAGTCGTGTAAGCCTAGGCTTGACAACGTGCTTCACAACCTTGCGGAAACGATAAGGATAATATCCGTGCTGATACATCCTTTCATGCATACTACATCAGAAGCTATAAGAAAGCAGATGGGGCTATGGTATGCGGATGTGGCATGGGAAGATGCTTTCACCTTCGAGATGATGAAGGGAGAGCAGGTAAAGAAAGGCGATCCTATATTCCCTAGACTTGATATCGAGAAAGAACTGAAAGAACTTGAGGCAATGAAGGGAAATGGAGAAGATGCGAATATACCTCTTGAACTTAAGCCTGAGATAGAGTATGACGATTTTGACAAGATAGATTTCAGAGTAGGAACAATACTTTCGGCTGAGAAACACCCTAAGGCAGATAAGCTGCTTGTTTTCCAGATAAAAATGGGCACTGAAAAGAGGCAGGTAATATCAGGAGTTGCCAAAGATTTCAAACCGGAAGAGTGTATCGGAAAGAAGGTAATAGTGGTTGCCAATCTTAAACCGAGAAAGCTTAGAGGTCTGGAATCAAAAGGGATGCTGCTGTTTGCGGACAATACAGTGGATGGCATAGAAAGATGCGAGTTCGTTACGACATCGGCCGATGACGGGAATCCTGTAACATAGAAGGGCTTAGGATTATGTTTTTTGATTCACATGCACATATAAACAATGAAATGAAGCCTGAGGAGAGAGAGGTAATGATAGAGGCCATAGAAAAATCAAAGCTTGATTATGTGATGGATATCGGCTTTGATCTGCCCAGCTCTAAAATGGCGGTCGACCATGCGGGAAGATATAAGTGGTGTTATGCGGCAGTAGGATGTCATCCCCATGATACAAAGGATATGGATGATATGCAGCTGGCTATGATAAAGGGCCTTGCAGGGAAGCCGAAGGTTATGGCAATAGGAGAGATAGGTCTTGATTTCCATTATGATAATTCACCTCGTGATATACAGAGAGAATGGTTCAGAAAACAGATAAGGCTTGCTAACCAGTTGAAGATGCCTATCGTGATTCATTCCCGTGAAGCGGATCAGGAGGTAATGGATATTTTAAAGGAAGAAGGCGCTTTTTCAGATGAAAGAAAAAGCTGGTTTCCGAAAAGACCTGATACAACCGGATATACATCGGATAAAAGCGGCAGCTGCACCGATGCCCGTGTCCTGCTTCATTGTTTTTCCGGCAGTGCGGAGCTGGGGCGGCAGTATGTAAAACTCGGGGGTACGATTTCTGTAGCAGGTCCGGTAACTTATAAAAACAACAGGAAGACCGTAGCTGCAGTCAGCGAGATACCTCTTGATTTCCTTTTAATAGAGACAGATTCGCCATATCTTACGCCTGAGCCCTTCAGAGGCAGGAAAAATATACCTCCTATGGTTGAATATACAGCCAAAAAGGTAGCGGAGATAAAGGGAGCAGATATAGAAACCGTAGCAGCCGTGACTAAAGAAAACGCCATGCGGTTTTATGGTATCACAGGGAAATAAGATACTTATGTTAGATCAGCTGTGTGCAACGGATGAAAATCCGGAGCGTACAGCTCTTTTTTAAAATTAAATGACTTCTTCAGAAAAAACGACAAATTCCGATAAGGACAGGCTGTATAATATACACGGTATTGGGAATGGAGATTTTTAATATGGAAAACACGACAAAACCGGGTATATTTAATTTTGTAAAAACCAGAATATTGAAAGGCATAATACTGATCCTTTGGACTTTTGTCATAAGCCACGGTCCGGTTATGGGGGAATATTTCCCTTCTGCGGTCGCACTCGTCTCATATATGGTATACAGAAATCCTTCTAATATATATCTTGCTATTCCTGCGGCAGGCGGTATAGTGCCTTACATAGCTAAAGGAATGGATCCGTGGGGAGATTTGGCTGCTGTTGTCATATGCGGGATCATTATGGCAGCCGCAGGGAAAATAAAATTGTCTTTAGCACAAGCTGCTTTTATTTCGGGATCTGCAGGTATAATATGCGTAAGTATAAGCAGGCTGGCAACAGTGACTGTGTACAAGATAAGCGTTGAAAAACTGCTTTTGGATGGAGTTTTGATTTTTGTACTTGTTTTTGCATTCGATGCTGCATTTTCGATATGGGAAAACCGCGGAGTGAAAAAAAACTTTTCAGTGCGGGAGATACCACTGATGACAGTTGTTTCTATATGTATAATGCTTCTCAATGGGGCCGGGCTTTCCTTTATCATATGGCCGGCAGTGATTTTTCTTGTGCTTGTATCGATAGTTTATCTGGATCCGGGACAGGCTTTTCTGACTGCTGCATCAGGCGGCATCTGGGCGGCACTGGCAGGACAGGCACAGTGGGGATTTATGATCACTGCTATTATAGGGATTACTGCTGCCATCCCTGCAAAAAAGGCGGGAAATATAATATGTGCAGCTGTATTCGTTGCAGTCTGCTGCCTGCTTGAAAGGGTTGACAGCGGGATCGTACTGGGAATCGATGGATACTGTATTTTCATTGCTGCTGCATCATTCGCAGCGATCAGCTGGAAAGCAGGTAAAAAGCTGAAAAGGATAGCTATGCTGTCAGCAGGATCATACAGATCGGAAAAAGAAATCTCAGATAAGGCAGCCGCAGAGATACTGAAGGAAAAGGCTTGCGATATGGCCGACCTTGCCGAACTCTACTCTACTTATCTTGACAGCAGATCTGTACTGGCAGGACAGTTTGAAATAACGAGACAGATCATGGATAATACAAGACGAAGTATAAATATGAGTTCCGGAAGGACAGCGGTGTACAGGCGTGAAAAAATGGATATCGATGTGGCTGTTTCACAGTGTGCGGCATCGGGGACCATCAATGGTGACTGCTGCGGATGGCAGGAGATAGGTGACGGAAAAGTCGTGCTTATAGTAAGTGATGGAATGGGAAAAGGCAAAAAAGCTGCTGCGGAAAGTCTCATGGTCACAAAAACGATAATATCTCTTCTCAAATCGGGAGTTACGGCAGATCTCACTCTTAAAATGATAAATACAGTTATGCTGATGAAGGATGACGAGGAATCATATGCGACAGTGGATCTGGTTATAATAGACAAGAGATCATGCAAAGCAAAATTTTATAAAATAGGCGCCGCCCCTACTCTCATACGAAGGAAAGAACTTGTAGATGAAGTAAAGCTTTCAGCTGTACCTCTTGGTATAGTTAACGGATTGAAAATAAGATATCTGGAAACTTCTCTGAAGAAAGGGGACTGGATAATAATGATGTCGGACGGAGTAAGCGAGGGAGGAATTACAGGAGGAGGCGATGGCAGATTTCTCGGCAGCATAAAGGAGACTGCGGCAAAAGTGAGGTCCGGGGATCCTCAGACTATGAGCGATCTCATACTGAACAGAGCGGCAGACAGCTATATAGGCAGGGAGCGTGATGACCTCACTGTGCTTGTTGCCAGGATTATTTGAGTTTTGATTGTGGCTTCCCGCCATATAACGTGATATAATAAAAATATCTTTAAGTTGGAAAGGGAAGACAGAAATTCAGGAAAAAATGTTGATCGAACGAGTCAGAAAAACAATTGCGGAACATGGACTGATCAAAAAAAAGCAGCATATTGTGTTGGGTCTGTCAGGAGGGCCTGATTCAGTATGCCTTTTTCATGTTCTCATGAAGCTCAGGGACATGCTGGATATAAGCATATATCCGGTGCATCTTAACCATAAGTTCAGGCCGGGAGAGGCAGAGAGAGACCAGGCGTATGTGGAGGAACTCTGCCGTAAGGAAGGAGTCGTATGCAGGACGTTCGTGACTGACTGTGTAAAGCTTGCAGAAGAATTGTCTATGACAGGAGAAGAGGCAGGGCGAAAAGCCAGATATGATGCCTTTTATGATACGGCAGAAGAAATTTCCAAAGGATTAGTTGCTTCCGGCATGGCAAAAGAAGATGCCAGAGAACATGTAAGGATAGCTGTAGCTCAGAATGCCAATGATCAGGCTGAGACCGTGCTTTTCAGGATACTGAGGGGAACCGGGACTGACGGCCTTGCAGGCATTGCATACGAGAGAGAGGAGCGGGGCTTCAAAGTGATAAGGCCGCTTCTGGATGTTTACAGGGAGGATATAGAGGAATACTGCCGGAAGAATGAGCTTGAGCCGGTCATAGATCATACAAATCATGAGATGCTGTATTCGAGGAATAAAATAAGACTTGAACTGATACCTTTTCTTGAAAGCGGTTATAATGAAAACATAAAAGAAAGTCTTGTGAGGCTTGCCAGAATAAGCTCAAAGGATAGAGACTACCTTTGGCAGCAGACGGAAAAAGAATACAAAAGACTGGCTGCGTATAGTGACGATGACAGTGTGATCATGGACCGCAAGGAGCTTGACCGGCTGCATCCTGCAATACGACATCGGCTGATAATGAAGGCTTTTGCCTGTATTGGACTGGAAAAGGATATATCTGAAGAGAGGATACAGTCAGCAGACTATATAATAGGGAAAAAACAGGCTCCTAAAATAGTGGAGTTCCCATACGGCTACAGGCTCAAAGTGGCTGCAGGCAAGGCAATATTTTACAGAGATTGAACTTTGTGTGAAATTCAGGCAAAAAAGGCGGGGGCTCTATTGAAGAAAATTGGCGTCTATGATAAAATATCACAGCGAATTTGTTTGAAAACAACAAAAATTATAAATATAAGAGTATAAATATATTACCGGGAGGAAATAAATTTGAAAAAGGCTAAAAACATAGGAATTTATGTAGTCATATTCGGCCTGGTTCTGGCAATGGTGTGGTTTTATAACAGTGATGCGCCTGAGGAACAGAAGGAAGTAAAGACATCTACGATGGTCAAGTACCTTAAGGAAAATGAAGTGGACAGCATCAATGTCACTGAGACCAAGTTGACGGCAGAGCTTAAATCGGGAGAAAAGGTATATGCATATGTAAACAGTGCAGTTGACCTCAGCTATATATATGAGGCTTATATAATGCCGCAGGTGGATGAGGGAAATCTTACCCTTGAGAGTGATGAGCCGAAGAAGGAATCCATATGGATAAGCCTTCTGCCTACTTTGATAATGATAGGTATAATGGTGGTATTCTTCATACTGATAATGAATCAGAGCGGAGGAGGGGGCAAGGCCATGTCCTTCGGCAAGAGCAGAGCAAAGCTGCAGAAGGACAGCGATCTGAGAAAGATAACATTTAAAGATGTGGCCGGCTTGAAAGAAGAAAAAGAAGAACTGGAGGAAATCGTAGATTTCTTAAGACATCCTGCAAAATATAACAGTCTGGGGGCAAGGATACCTAAGGGAATATTGCTTGTGGGACCTCCGGGAACAGGAAAGACGTATATTTCGAGGGCTACCGCGGGAGAAGCGGGCGTACCGTTCTTTACAATAAGCGGCTCGGATTTTGTCGAAATGTTTGTAGGTGTGGGTGCTTCCAGAGTAAGAGACCTGTTTGAACAGGCAAAGAAAAATGCGCCTTGTATAGTATTCATAGACGAGATAGATGCAGTAGGCCGTAAGAGAGGCGCAGGACTTGGCGGCGGCCATGATGAAAGAGAACAGACTTTGAATCAGCTGCTGGTTGAAATGGATGGTTTTGCTGAAAATGCGGGCATCATAATACTGGCTGCTACTAACAGACCTGACGTACTGGATCCTGCATTGTTGAGGCCGGGAAGATTCGACAGACAGATAGTTATAGGTATACCTGATATAGTGGGAAGAGAGGAGATATTCAGGATACACTCCAGAAACAAGCCGCTTGATGAAGGTGTGGATCCAAAGGTTCTTGCCAGGAGAACGCCTGGTTTTTCACCTGCAGATATAGAGAATATGCTCAATGAAGCAGCTCTTCTTGCCGCCAGAAGGAATGGCATGAAAATCAGGATGGAAGAAATAGAAGAAGCTATAACAAAGGTCATAGCAGGCCCTGAGAAGAAGAGCCGCGTGATCGGCGAAGAAGAAAGAAAACTTACGGCATATCATGAAGCAGGGCATGCGGTAGTTGCTCATGTGCTTCCTAAAACAGACCCTGTACATCAGGTAACGATAATACCTAGAGGAAGAGCCGGCGGATTTACCATGATTCTGCCTAAGGAAGACAAATATTATGGTACAAAGGAGACCATGAGAGAACAGATAATACATCTGCTGGGTGGTCGTGTTGCGGAAATGCTGACGCTTGACGATATAAGCACAGGAGCCAGCAATGACATACAGAGAGCAACTGATATAGCCAAGGAAATGGTGACAAAATATGGATTCAGTGAAAAACTGGGACCTGTAAATTACAGTTCATCCGATGAAGTGTTCCTTGGAAAGGATTTCTCAACAAGAAAGAATTATTCTGAAGAAACTGCATCTGAGATAGATGAAGAAGTAAAAGCTATAATAGAAGAAGCTTTTGAAGCTGCAAAAAAGATACTGGAAGAACATATCGATCAGTTGCGTGCGGTCGCAGAAGGTCTGCTTGAAGTTGAAACACTGGATAATCAGCAGTTTGTGCAGCTTTATAACGGAGAAAAAACACCTGCCGAACTGGCTGAAGATCTTAAGGAGCAGCTTGAAAAGAAAAAAGAACTTGATAAGCTGGAAGCTGAAGAATCGGCCAAGATGCGAAAAAAGCAGGAAGATCGTGAAAGAAAAAGGATGGAGGAGGCTGCCAGGGCATTGTCGGAACAAGGTAAAAATTCGAGATTCAAGCCTCATATCATGACTTACAACGATGTGACCAAAACAGCTGAACCGTTTGATCCTGACAATCTTTCGGGATCTGCTGCCGACAGGGATGCTGAATATGAGAAGGATGACGACATGCCAAGCGAAGAAGAGCTTGCTGTATATGATACAGATTATCTCAATGATGACAGCGATAATGAAAACTGTGATGATGATAATGATGGCAGCAGGGATTGCAGCGATGATGAAGAAGACAGCGATGGCAAAGAGGAAAAGAGGGGAGAATAATGAGGGTCACTGTTGCAGATTGTCTTGAAATCGATGCATTCAAGGACTCTGAAGTATTAGCTGGAAAGCTGAATCTGACTAATGAAGTGAAAGCCGTATCTGTTCTGGACCCGTATGGGAAAAATGATCTGGAACTTTATAAAGGCGATAAAAACAAAATACTGCTCACCGGATTTTTAGGGATCAAGGATGATGTGGAACAGCAATGTGAAATGATACGCACAGTTTCACAACGGGGATGTGCTGCACTTGCTGTATATTATGTTGGTAAGATCATCAAAGCACTTGATGAAAAAGTGATCGAGACTGCACAGCGCGAGCTTCTGCCTTTGATACTGATGCCTGAAAATGCTGAATATTCCCAGGCTATAACAGAAGTGATGGACAAGGTGCTTTATGGAGACAATTTCAACAACAGCCTGATCAGCAATACTGTATTCCACCTGCTGAATTTTGAAAAGCACAGCAATTTTCAGTCAGCTGTCCGTGAGGCAGCTATCAACAATGATTTTCAGCTGATAATACTGAGTGAAGACTTCAACCCTATACTTACAGTGGAAACACGCCATAAAGCGACTATTTCAGATGCTATAAAGCTCGGCAAGGAGAGGAATGTCGAAAGTGATTCCAAGGTATACACGATGATAGATGTGAACGGAGTCCTTACTTATTGGGGGCCTGTAACTATCAATAATGATAAATACTATATGTTCATAGTGGATAACGAGGATTCATATACTGCCGGAGAGATAACCAAGCTGGCTGAGATAATACAGCTGGCGATGGGAATGTGGAAATATACGCCGGAAAGAGATGCAAAGGCTGAGTTCATAAAAGCTCTGATGAGGGGAAACAAGAGTCTGGCATATACTCTTAAGGACGAGGCTAAGATAAGCGGAGAAGAAATCCTCAGCGTTTTCTTTTCAAAAGGTATAGGTCATGAGCTGGAGAGCCAGATTTTCGCTGAATTTGAAAAGGAAGAGGATCTGAATGTCATGAAGATCACAGAAGGTGATGAGACATACGGTATGATTCTCACATATGATGAAGAAGATGCAGGCCCTGCTCTCAGAAACAGCTGTGTACAGCTGTTTGACAGATTGAAGGGAAGCAAGGAAGCAAGGATATTCCATGTTACAGGGCTGAATGGTATTGAAGGGGCAGGAGATGCGTACAGGCTGATAAGCGAAAGCTGGTCATTTGTGCAGAATGTGTTTCCATATAAGAGAGTGTTCACTAAATATGAACTTACTCTGGTCAGCAACTGTATCAATATACAGATACAGGGAGGATTTGTCAAGAAAAATTACATGGAGCTTCTAGGACCGTTCAAGGAAGCCGGAGAGAGCAAGGGAAGGCAGCTTTTGGACACATTGGAGACCTTTGTTCTGGATGCAGGGATGAACAGCAGCAAAACTGCTGAATTTATGGGGATACATGCCAATACCGTGCAGTACAGACTCAGAAAGATAAATGAGATGCTTGGTGTAGAGGTGACCGGCAATCGTGTAATACCGGGACTTACAATGGCTCTCGCGCTTAAAAGACTTGAAAAGGTAGTTAGCTAGCAAAAGCTGTATTTGATTTATAGATGAGATAGGAGAAAAATATGTACTTTAATTATCTTGAAAAGGCGGATCCTGAAATTACTGCAGCTATCAAAAGGGAAATAAACCGTCAGGAAACGAAAATCGAAATGATAGCATCCGAGAATTTTGTCAATTATGAGATAATGGAGGCTTCCGGAAGTGCACTTACCAACAAGTATGCGGAAGGTTATCCAGGGAAAAGGTATTACGGCGGATGTGAATTTGTAGACGAAGTTGAAACACTGGCTATTGAAAGAGTGAAGAAGATATTCGGAGCAGATCATGCAAATGTACAGCCTCATTCCGGAGCCAATGCAAATACTGCGGTTTATCAGGCCGTACTGGAGCCCGGTGATACAGTGCTGGGCATGGATCTTTCCAACGGAGGGCATCTTTCACACGGATCTCCGGTCAATATTTCCGGGAAATTATATAACTTCATTTCCTACGGTCTTGATCCGAAAACGGAAATGATAGATTTTGACAATGTAAGGGAGTTGGCTCTCAAGCATAAGCCGAAGCTGATAGTTGCGGGGGCTTCTGCATATCCGAGAACGATAAGAACTGACAGATTCAGAGAAATCGCGGATGAGGTCGGAGCTCTGCTTATGGTAGATATGGCTCATATAGCGGGGCTTGTGGCAGCTGGTCTTCACCCGAATCCTATGGAGTTTGCAGATATAGTTACAAGCACTACCCATAAGACATTAAGAGGCCCTAGAGGAGGACTTATACTATGCAGGAAGGAATTTGCAAAAGCTATTGACAAAGCTATATTCCCCGGGACTCAGGGCGGACCTCTGATGCATATAATCGCGGCAAAAGCTGTATGCTTCAAAGAGGCTATGGAACCAGAATTCAAGGTTTACCAGCAGCAGGTCATAAACAATGCAAAAGCACTGGCAACGGCTCTTAATGATAAAGGTTTTGAGCTGGTTTCAGGGGGGACTGACAACCATCTTGTACTGGTAAAACTGATAAACAAGGGAATAACGGGAAAACTGGCAGAGAATCTCCTTGATGATGCCAATATAACAACAAACAAGAATGCGATACCTAATGACCCTGAAAGCCCGTTTGTAACAAGCGGACTGCGTCTGGGAACGCCGGCAATGACCAGCAGAGGATTCGAAGAAGAAGATGTGATCAGAACGGTAGATGCGATAGCTCTTGTCTTAGACAATCCGGAAGATTCTGAAGCTATGGAAAAAGCGAGGGCAATAGTCAGGGAACTGACGGATAAATATCCTCTTCATAAGAATTTCAAAGGGTGACATACCGAGGGGAACCGACAGCCGACAGGCTGTCTTTTACTTTAACAGCAGAATGCGGGAAGAATAATGTATACAAATAAAAAGCAAGTTGCAAAATCATAATGTTTAAGTTATAGTGAGAGTGATATTTCATACACACTTGTATTGGAACATAAATTCAAAATACTAATAAGGAGGGAGCTTAAATGAACAAGCTGGAAGAACTCCGCAAGATCAAAGAAACGTTTGCACAAGGCGGAGGCGAAAAGAGAATCGAAGCTCAGCATGCTAAAGGCAAGCTGACTGCAAGAGAGAGACTGGACATTCTTTTTGATAAAGACAGTTTTGTTGAAATCGACGCTTTCGTTAAACACAGATGCAGTAATTTTGGCATGGATGAAAAAGAGCTGCCGGGCGACGGTGTTGTAACGGGATATGGTCAGATAGACGGCAGACTGGTATTTGCTTTTGCACAGGACTTTACGGTAAGCGGCGGTTCACTTGGTGAATATCACGCTGAAAAGATCGTTAAGGTGCAGGGAATGGCGCTCAAGATGGGAGCACCTATCGTAGGACTTCAGGATTCAGGCGGCGCAAGAGTTGAAGAAGGCGTTGCCGCTCTTTCCGGATTTGGCAAGATATTTCACAATAATACCATATCATCGGGAGTCATCCCGCAGATATCGGTAATAATGGGCCCTTGTGCCGGAGGAGCTGTTTATTCACCGGCTATAACCGATTTTGTATTTATGGTGGATAAGACAAGCCAGATGTTTATAACCGGACCTGAGGTGATAAAGACTGTTACAGGTGAAGAGGTAACTGCGGAGCAGCTGGGTGGAGCCATGACTCATAATACTGTCAGCGGTGTTGCACATTTTGTGGGTAAAGATGACACCGAAACGCTTATGATGGTAAGAGAACTGCTGAGCTATATGCCTTCAAACAATATGGAGACCGCTCCTGTCTACGCATGTGAAGATGATATTAACAGGATGATACCAGAGTTCAATGATATCATTCCGGATAATCCCAACAAGGCATACGATATGTATGATGTGATCGTTAAAATAGCAGATAACGGCAAAGTATATGATGTAATGCCTCATTATGCAAAGAATATAATAACATGTTTCATAAGACTTGATGGATCTACAGTGGGTGTTATAGCCAATCAGCCTAAGTTTGGGGCAGGATGCCTTGATATAGATGCTTCCGATAAAGCTGCAAGGTTCATAAGGAGATGTGATGCATTTAATATACCTCTTCTTACTATAGAAGATGTTCCTGGTTTTTTGCCGGGAACAGGTCAGGAATATGGAGGAATAATAAGACATGGGGCAAAGATGCTCTATGCTTACTGCGAAGCAACTGTTCCTAAGGTTACCGTTATATTGAGAAAGGCATATGGCGGTGCATATATAGGGATGTGCAACAAGGAACTTGGCGCAGATATGGTAATGGCATGGCCTACAGCTCAGATCGCAGTAATGGGGGCATCTGGCGCAGTAAACATTATTTCTTCTATCAAAAAGGAGATAAAGGCATCTGACGATCCTGACGCTCTGAGGGCAGAGAAGATCGCAGAATATGAAGAAAAATTCAATAATCCTTATGTTGCAGCAGCTCTCGGATACGTAGATGATGTCATAGAACCGGCAACTACAAGACAGAGAGTTGTAAGCGCATTTGATATGTTGAGCACTAAGAGAGAATCATTACCTGCCAAGAAGCACGGTAATATTCCGCTTTAGGAGGTGACGATATGGGTTTAATGGAAAAATTTGCAGATCCCTCATTGTTTGATTCTCTGGGATTCGGCGAGAAGATGCTGGGTTCTACGGTAACTATGATAATGGGAATGGGTATTACATTTTGTGTACTCATATTGTTATGGGCTTTTGTATTGCTGATGGGTAAATTTATGAGCAGAGCTCAGAAAGGAGATAAGGCGTCGGAGAAGACAGTTGCCGCCGCCACGCCCTCAGAAGCCGCAATATCACAAGTAGCAGAGACAAGCGATCAGGATGTCATAGCAGCAGTTATTGCGGCAGCTATAGCAGTATACCAGGAAAACGGGGGGGCCGGAAATCTGGTAGTACGGAAAATCAGAAGAGTTTCCGGAGAGATAACTCCTTGGTCTAATGCAGCCAGGGAGGACTGTATAGAAAGCAGAAAATTTTAACAGACTTACACATTGATTTATCAATAAGATAATATGAAATTTGTTGAAAGGAAAAAAAGCTATGAAAAGATATAATATCACTGTTAACGGAACAACATATGCAGTTGAAGTAGAAGAAGCCGGTGGCTCAGCAGCACCTGCAGCACCTGCACCTGCAGCAGCAGCCCCTGCGGCAGCACCTGCACCTGCAGCGCCTGCTCCTGCGGCAGCTCCTGCCCCTGCAGGTGGTGCAAACACAGTATCGGCACCGATGCCCGGAACTATACTTGATGTGAAGGTAAGTCCTGGACAGTCTGTAAATAAAGGAGATATCCTGGTTATTCTGGAAGCCATGAAGATGGAAAATGAGATCATGGCACCTGCAGCAGGAACTGTAGATACCGTACCTGCAGCAAAGGGCGCATCTGTAAATGCCGGAGATGTTCTTGTAACTCTTAAATAAAGTATTTTGGATTCAATATATTTATGGTACAATAGAGGCGGTTTATGCAAACCGTCTCTATTTATGACATGTTTATAAAATCTGCAGGGCAAAGGAGAAGCTCATGTTACTGGCATTTGATGTTGGAAATACCAATATAGTATTAGGAGTCTTCAAAGACGGAAAGATGATAACCAGCTGGAGACTTGAAACGGACAATAATAAAAGCGCTGACGAATACGGGATGATCATAGGGGAATTGTTCAAGTATGAAGGTCTTAAAGTGGAAAATGTAAAAGATGTCATAATTTCCACGGTAGTACCTTCTGTACTTTATACTCTGCAGCATCTGTCGATGAAATACTTTAAGAGAAAGGCTATAGTAATAGGCGCCGGGATAAAGACAGGACTCGTTGTAAAATATGATAATCCAAAGCAGGTGGGATCAGACAGGATAGTCAATGCTGTAGCCGCCCATGCAAAGTATGGCGGTCCGCTTATAATCATAGATTTCGGTACGGCAACAACATTCTGCGCCGTATCTGAAAAGGCTGAATATATAGGAGGAACCATAGCTCCCGGTCTTAAGATATCGTCAGAGGCGCTTTTTGAAAAAACGGCCAAGCTTCCTAAGGTCGAGTTGGAGGAACCAGGTCATGTTATATGTCGTAATACAATAAACAGCATGCAGTCAGGTCTTGTATATGGACATATGGGAATGGTGGATTATATAGTAAAAAAGATGAAGAAGGAGCTGCAGGAATACAGTAACGATGATTCGGCAGAAGTGAAGGTCATAGCTACCGGCGGTCTTGCCACTATGATAGATTCCGGTATAGATTGTATCGATCACGTAGATAAAATGCTGACGCTGGAGGGCCTTCGGCTTATATATGAAAAAAATAAGAAGTCGAGAAAATCAAATGTAAAACCGGACAAGGGCAAATGTGCAGATGAATATGAAGAAGACTTTTAACATAGGAAATTTTAGATTGGAAACCCCTTTTATTCTTGCACCGCTGGCGGGTATAACGGATAAAGCGATGAGAAGCCTCTGTGCCAAGCAGGGGGCTTCTTTGGTTTATACAGAAATGGTAAGTGCGAAGGGACTGTGGTATGGCGACAGGAAAAGCCACAGTCTGCTTGAGATTGGCGAAGATGAAGGTCCTGTAGCATTTCAGCTGTTCGGGAGTGATCCGGAAATAATGGAATTTGCAGCAAAGGAGCTTAGAAGTCAAAAAAATGTCCTGATTGATCTTAATGCAGGTTGCCCTGTGCCTAAGATAGTAAAAAATGGAGAAGGATCGGCTCTTCTTAAAAAACTGGATGTTCTCTATGATGTAGTAAGGTCTATGGTGAAAAATGCAGGTAAGCCTGTGACTGCAAAGATAAGAAAAGGATTTGACAGGAACAGCGACATATCGGTAGAAGCAGCCAAAGCGCTTGAATCTGCCGGAGCAGCGGCCATAACAGTACATGGAAGGACAAGAGAGCAGTACTATGAGGGAAAAGCGGATTGGGAAGCTATAGCGAAAGTAAAGAAAAATGTTAGAATCCCGGTAATAGGAAACGGTGATGTGTTTACAGGATATGATGCTGTCAGTATGATGGAGCAGACAGGATGCGACGGTGTGATGATAGCAAGGGGCGCTCTGGGCAATCCATGGATATTCAGAGATGCTGTAAGCATATGGATGAACGGACAGATGCCGGATCCGCCTTCAAATCATGAACGGATAGATATGCTTCTGAAGCATTTTGATATGATCGTAAGGAATAAAGGTGAAAATATAGCCGTTCGGGAGATACGCAAGCATATAGGATGGTATATAAAGGGGATGCATGGTGCTGCTGCATTGAGGAGACGTACTAACAGTATAACCGATGCAGAGGAAATGAAAAATGTTGTGAAATCAATATTATAATTGATAATTAAGATTTAATATACTATTTTATTAAACAATCATACCGTGTTACATATATTGGATAAGACATGATACACTTATTACGATGAAACTCCGTATGAGTATAATATTAATGTAATAATAAAAATTTGATGAAACTTATACTGAAAGCCGGAAGGAAGATGTTGTCATAGATTTTAGCTGTTGAATTTTAACGTAAAAAATTTTTAATTGATTAAAATGCCATAAGCTCGAGAGCTTTAATGGCATTTTTTTGTGAAAATAAAAATATTAAATTAATAGTATATAAAATCAAGTTGTATACTAGCGGATATTAGCTATAAATAAAATTATCCTTTAGTATAATTTTCTGAAAAATTGGATTCCTATATAATATAAATAAGTTAATTAACTTTTGCTGAGAATTTGTAATATAGGAGATATCTATTGTGCACAAAGTGATGGTTTAGGAGGTGAAAAAATGTTACCTATCGAAAAACTTCCGATAGATATTGGAGGGTTATCACCAGATATGCGTAAAGAATTAGAAGAGAGAGTGCTTGATTTTGAAAAAAATTATGAACCGTCTGCTTCAACGGGCGGCCCTGGATATGTTCCTAAAATTAGAAAAGGAGATTTTATTTTTGCCGCAACGGTCAATGCTATAATCGTAGTTTATTTTATTATTGCAGTATTGATAATGTAATAAGGAGGTGGATGTAATGGCAGGTAAGGATAATGTTCAGGGTGCAGTATATACATCCTTGTTACCAGCAAAGAAAAGTGATCGTATATATGGGACTTGGGATTTGATTTTTGTACAAATTTGTTTTGGTATTGCGGCATGGTTTTTCCTGACCGGAAGCCAGGCAGGGTGTTTGCTTCCCGCATATCAGGCTATACCGGTCATTCTTTTTGGAAATTGTGTGGGTATTTTTCTAATTTCATTTTTGTCTATTGCTTCATCAAGATACGGATGTGAACAGTTAACTGTCACAGTTGGCGTTTTCGGACAAAAAGGTTCGATATTGATGACATTCTTTTTCCTTATTGCTTGTTATCCGGCTCTTGCATTGGCAACACTTATGTTTGGACAGAGTGCAATTAAATTTGTTGAAATGCTAGGTGGTTCTGGATTTTGGGCCAATGAAGGTCTTGCAGTGTCCATTTTTGCGTTGTTTGCATTGGTAGGAGGAACTATTATAGCTTGGTTTGGCCCGACAGTGATGAAATGGTTTACAAGGATATCAGCTGTTGCAATGGCTGTAATACTGGCAGGTCTTATAATCTATATTTTTGTATATCATGGTATTGATCAGGTGCTTCAGGCAAAACCATGCGATCCTTATACAGATGCAGATATGGGCGAAGGTATGGGATCAAAATACAGTCGGACGCGCGCATCGCTTTCCCCTGCACGCTGCGTGTGACGG
>CALCKF010000106.1 GCA_937966095.1 uncultured Eubacterium sp. | reverse complement strand
AAGGTACAGCAACCATAACTGTAGAATATTACGGTGTAGATAAAAGTTTTGAGGTCAATGTAATAAAAGCTGAAGGCTGGTACATTATTGATGGAAATAAATATTATGGAGATGCAAATGGAACTCCTGTGAAAGGATATCAGAATATCGATGGAAAGAGATATTATTTTAATTCTCAAGGTATATTATCATCAAAAGCTGGCATCGATGTATCTGAATACCAGTCAAGCATAAACTGGAATTCTGTTAAAAATGACGGAATAGAATTTGTTATAATACGTGTAGGGTATACAGGATGGGGAACAGGAAGTATAAATGCTGACAGTAAATTTAAAACACATATAGAGGGAGCATTGGCTGCCGGTTTAGATGTAGGAGTTTATTATTATTCACAGGCTATAACTGTTGCAGAGGCTCAAAACGAAGCCGATTTTGTTGCACAAAAGATAGAACCGTATAAAGGGAAGATTACATATCCTGTTGCATTTGATACGGAAAGCACAGGGGCTGGAGGTCGAGGCGATAAGTTGACCAAGGCTGTGAGGACTCAGATTGCAGATGCATTTTGTCAGCGTATAATTGGACATGGATACACACCTATGATTTATTCAAATCTAAGCTGGCTGAATAATCAGCTGGATATGAATTTATTGTCAAAATACATGGTATGGGTGGCCCAGTACAACAATGTGAATAATTATACCAGGCCGTATAAATGCTGGCAGTATACAAGCTCAGGCAGTGTAAGTGGTATAAGTGGAAGAGTTGATATGAATGTGTGGTTGAATTGAAAAGGAGATATTATGCAATTCAGAGATCTAAAACAACAATATCAGGTATTAAAAAAAGAAATAGACAAAGCAATGATCGAAGTTGCCACTGACTGTAATTTCATAAACGGACAGCAGGTAAAGAATCTGGAAAAAGATCTTGCTGATTATGTTGGGGTAAAGCATTGTATAACATGCGGTAACGGCACGGATGCACTTACCATGGCTATGATGGCTTGGGGAATAAAAGAGGGAGATGCTGTGTTTGTACCGGACTTCACATTTTTCTCATCAGGTGAGATTGTTTCCCATGCAGGAGCCACGCCGATATTCGTGGATGTTGATAAGGATACATTCAACATTTCAGCTGAATCACTTGAAAATGCTGTTAAAAAGACTATTGCGGAAGGTAAGCTCGCTCCTAAGGCGGTAGTTGCAGTAGATCTCTTTGGACTTCCGGCTGACTTTGATGCTGTTCGCAGGATAGCAGACAAGTACGATCTTAAAGTTCTTGAAGACGGTGCTCAGGGATTCGGCGGCAATATCAAAGGCAGGATGGCCTGCAGCTTTGGTGATATAAGTACTACATCATTTTTCCCGGCTAAACCTCTTGGATGTTATGGAGACGGCGGTGCTGTATTTACTGATGATGATGAGATGGCAGCGCTGCTTGAATCTATAAGGGTTCATGGAAAAGGAAAGATGAAATATGATAATGTCAGGATAGGTTTGAATTCGAGACTGGATACTATACAGGCAGCTGTACTTTCAGTGAAACTTAAAGCTTTTGCGGATTATGAGCTGACAGATATCAATGCTGTGGCGGCCAAGTATACGGACAGGCTTTCTGAGCTTGCTGATAAGGTGAAAACACCGGTGATTCCAGAAGGCTTTTATTCCAGCTGGGCTCAGTACACGATACAGCTTGAAAACAAAGAGATGAGAGATTCTCTCCAGGCTGCATTGAAGGAAAAAGGGATTCCCAGCATGGTGTATTATCCTAAACCTATGCATAAGCAGGAAGCTTTCGCAGGTCAGGAGTATGATGACAGCGATTTTGCCAATACAATGTCACTTTGTGATACTGTTCTTTCACTCCCTATGCATCCGTATTTGACGGATGATGATTTGGATGCAGTGGTATCTTCTGTAAAAAGTAAAATAGATATTATTTAGATTGATATTATTAAAATTCAATAATTATAAAAAGATCCTTGTAGAAATATCGTTATTACAATGGCTTTATATTTTGCAGGGATCTTATGGTATAGTAATGTATACGTAAACAATTAGTACTTCCATCAGGAGGAGTATATTTATGAACAGAAAAAGAACAACTGCAGTTTTGATCCTGGTAATCGCAACTATCGTGACTGCTGCAGTGGCGTTCAGGATAGGGGTGGATCCGCCGGTTGCTAATGTGGCAGGCTCCTTTGGTGCGATAGCGGCTCTGCTGATAGTGTCAAAGATTTTGGATATGCGGGATGATCTGTTTTACAGCGGGATCATCTTTGTGTTTTTTGCATCACCTGTAGGCTCTGTACTGGACATGTACAGGAGCTTTGGTCCGTATGATAAGATAATACATTTTATAAGCGGTGTGCTTCTTGCAAGCCTGGGGGTGTTTATAATATCAAAGCTTTTGAAACAGGCTGAGATGTCATGTGAAAATAAAAAGGTATGTACGCTTATGCAGGCGGCATTTGCTTTTTTCTTTTCTTCGGCCTGCGCCGGGATATGGGAGATATTTGAGTTTACGGCAGACAGGATCGCAGGCGGAGGTATGCAGAGAGGTATGGTGGATACATTGACCGATATGATTGCAGGCAATATGGGAGCTCTTTTATATTGCGTGATATTTGTGATTTCTGCATATATGTATAAGAATAATATGCGGGATCTGCAATGATATCGCATGCGGCAAAGGATGAAAGTTCCTTTGATATATGCTGATATATAGAGTATAAAAAGCTTGAAAAACCATGATTTTTAATATATTATAACAGTTGTGGGAAAAAGCAGCCGATGGCTGAAATATATAATTATTTAGTAAGGAGATGACAGATAAAAATGGATATGAATGTGTTTAAAGGCAGTGACGAATATGTAGTTACCAAGGAACTTATGAACGCGGTAAACGTTTCCATCGCGCTTGAAAAGCCGCTGCTGATCAAAGGAGAGCCGGGAACAGGCAAGACTATGCTTGCTGAAGCGATAGCCAATGCTCTTGACATGGAACTGATAATATGGGGTATCAAATCCACCACGAAGGCACAGGAAGGCCTGTATGTGTATGATACTGTACAGAGACTTTATGACAGTCAGTTCGGGGAAGGAGATGTAGCTGATATAAAACAGTATATAAAGCTGGGAAAACTCGGCGAAGCCTTTACATCAGAAAAGCAGGTGGTGCTGCTGATAGATGAGATCGACAAGGCGGACCTTGAATTCCCTAACGATCTGTTGTGGGAGCTTGATAAGATGGAGTTCTATATCAACGAAACAAAGGAAACCATCAGGACAAAACACAGACCTATCGTAATAATCACTTCGAATGCGGAGAAGGAGCTTCCTGATGCATTCCTCAGAAGGTGTATCTTCCACTATATCGAATTCCCTGATAAAGAGAAGATGGAAGAGATAATAAAGGTGCATTTCGGAGATATAGACAGAAAACTCACTGAGAACGCTCTTGAGGCTTTTTATG
This sequence comes from uncultured Eubacterium sp., assembly GCA_937966095.1. Classification (GTDB taxonomy): domain Bacteria; phylum Bacillota; class Clostridia; order Peptostreptococcales; family Anaerovoracaceae; genus Lentihominibacter. The sequence continues at coordinate 2,240 of CALCKF010000106.1, read as the reverse complement.
AGATAAGAAAGATGGATGATCTCCAGAAGAAGCCGAGCACGTCGGAGCTTTTAGACTGGATACAGGCTCTGATGATCAGCGGGGTGGATGTGACAGATATAAAGAAAGAGATGCCGTTTGTGGGCGTGCTTCTCAAAAAAAATCAGGATATAGATGTGATGAACGAAATCAAAGAGAAAGGATACTCGCTTAAGAGATGGTAAAGAGATATGTTTTTAGAGTTTTTTTACCTGCTTAGAGCAAAAGGCCTGGAAGTATCTATAAACGAGTGGATGATACTGGTGGAGGCTCTTGACAGGGGACTTGCCCATTCGTCACTGATGGGGTTTTATCACCTGTGCAGGAGCATACTCATAAAGTCTGAATCCGAATACGATAAGTTTGATGCTGTTTTCGCCGAGTATTTCAAAAATGTCCAGACTCCGGAGGATCTGCCTGAGGAATTCTGGAAATGGCTTGATGAAAGTGACCATGAGAGACCTCTGGATGATAAGGGGACAGGAAATGAATTCCCTATGGAGCTGGAAGAGCTGCTCCAGATGTTCGAAGAGCGCATAAAGGAGCAGAAGGAAAAGCATGACGGAGGATGCTACTGGATAGGCACAGGCGGTACATCGGTAATGGGTCGGGGAGGTTTCCATACGACCGGGATCAGGACAGGAGGACAGAGCCGCCACAAATCTGCGGTACAGATAGCAGGAGAGAGAAATTTCCAGGATTTCAGAGAAGATAAAATACTGGACATAAGGCAGTTCCAGATGGCATTCCGACGTCTGAGACAGTATTCTTCGAGGGTCGAAAGCCAGGAAACCGAACTCAATATAGACAAGACTATAGACGAGACATGTGAGAATGCGGGGATGCTCAAGATAGTGTATGACAAGCCTCGAAAGAATACAGTGAAGGTGTTGCTTTTGATAGACTCCGACGGGTCCATGCTGCCGTACAGCAGACTTTGCAACAGACTTTTCCAGGCTGTAAGCCAGGCTAATCATTTCAAGGATCTGAAGATATACTATTTTCATAATTGTATATACGATTACCTGTATACTACTCCATATTGCAAAAGAGGTGAATGGGTGGAGACAAACTGGGTACTCGGGAATCTTGACAGTGAATATAAGGTGATATTTGTCGGGGATGCAGCCATGGCGCCATCTGAGCTTTATCGCGAAGGCGGCAATTCGGTTATCGGTCTGTGGAATAAAGAGCTGGGGATAGACTGGCTCAAAAAATTCAAGAGAAGATATAAAAAGCAGATATGGCTGAATCCTATAGATAAGACTTCATGGGAGTGGATATACGGTGCCAGGACAATAAAGGCGATAGGCGATCTGTTCCCTATGTTCGAGCTTACGCTTGACGGCCTTGAAGCAGGAATAAAAAAGCTGCTGGTCAAATGACCTGCAGCTTTTGCATTTTCCGGAGATTTACTGAAAGTATCTGAAGACTCCTTTTACCTTGCCCAGTATCTTGACATCCTTCACGATGATAGGACTCATGGAAGAATTTTCGGGCTGCAGTCTTATGTGGTCTGCTTCCCTGTAGAATGTTTTTACGGTGGCCTCGCTTTCAAATCCGTCCACCATTGCTACGACTATATCTCCGTTTCGTGCAGTGGACTGCTGCTCCACCAGGATGTAGTCACCGTCCATTATGCCGGCTTCTATCATGCTTTCGCCTTTTACCGTCAGCATGAATGAAGGGCTGCTCCCAAGGAATCTTGACGGAACCGGTATGGTATCTTCAATATTCTGCTCGGCCAGTATTGGCGTGCCTGCTGCGATCCTTCCTACGACAGGGATGTTTTCCACTGAAGATGATGCTGTATCATTCTGAGAAACATCAGATGAGGTATCCTGAGAGCGGGTCTCGGATATGTCAGTGTTTATATCCGTTATCATAAGGGCTCTCGGCTTTGAAGGGTCCTTTTTTATATAGCCCTGCTTGACCAGACTGGCGATATCCTTATGGGCTGTAGATGTAGATTTGATATCCAGAGCAGCACAGATCTCACGTACTGTAGGCGGGTATCCCTTTTTTCTGATCTCTTCCTTCATATAATCAAGAATCCGCTGTTCCCTGTCTTTTAACATATCTGAATCCTCCTTCACTATGAAAACATGATATCATAAAAAGAACAAAAAGTAAACACATGTTTGCATAAAATGATAAAAAGAACAGCCTGTAAAGTGAAAAACTAAATTCCGCCAAACAGCAAAAACAGGAATTTAGTATTG
>CALCKF010000105.1 GCA_937966095.1 uncultured Eubacterium sp. | reverse complement strand
AAAGATGCCTTGAAAATATTCAAATATGATTATGACACTGCGGACAAGCTCCATCCTATAATACCTATCCTTGGAGGGGGCAAAAGATGGGGGACGCTCATACTTACAAGGTATTCCCCGCTGTTTACGGATGAAGATCTTGTCCTGAGCGAATACGGAGCTACTATAGTCGGGATGGAGATACAGAGACGAAAATCTCTGGAGGAAGAGGAAGATGAGAGAAATCTGGCAATGGTCCAGATGGCTATCGGTACTCTTTCATATTCTGAGATCGAAGCGGTACAGCAGATTTTTTCAGAACTTGACGGAGATGAAGGTATTCTGGTTGCAAGTAAGATAGCTGACAGATCCGGGATTACAAGGTCTGTCATCGTCAATGCTCTCAGGAAACTTGAAAGCGCGGGAGTTGTGGAATCCAGGTCTTTGGGAATGAAGGGGACCAGAATAAAGATAATAAATTCCAAATTCAAGGAAGAATTGAACAAGATGATAATATAAGATGCATCAATAAGGCGTGACAAACAGCCTCTGCCCTGCATATCATGTAAAGGCGGAGGCTGTTTTTTGAGTGTGATCTTTGGTCAGGGAAGAAGGGCTTATGAAAATGAAGGGGAGAAAGAGAGGCAGGCTGCAGCGTATTATGATTTTTTTCATGGCTTTAAGCCTGGCTTTTTGTGCAGCAACATTCATATTCATAAAGATTAGGATAGAGCCGAACCTTGAGGATATTTCCAGGATGAGAGCTGAAGTTCTTGTTTCCAGAACTGTCAACAAGGCCCTTACAGAACAGTTCAGTAAGGAGGGCAGCCCCGAAAGGCTGTTTATAGTAACGAAGGATCTGGAGGGAAAGACGGAACTCGTACAGGCAAATTCAGTGGAGATCAATATACTTATCACACAGCTTGCTGAAAGTCTTCAGGAGTATTTCAGAAATATGGAGAGCGAGCCTATTGAGGTGCCGATCGGCACATTTCTGGGCAGCAAGATACTTTCAGGTACAGGACCGTCCCTGGAACTTCGGGTAACGCCTTTGAGTGTAATTTCTACAGATTTCAGGACGGAGCTTGAGACAGAGGGTATAAATCAGACAAAATATAAGATATATATGATACTGGAGTGCAGAGTAAAGGTGCTGGCTCCTTTTTCATCAAAAACATTTGATACTTCCAATACGGTTCTTATAGCGGAGACAGTAATACTGGGAGAGGTGCCTGATAATTTTGTGCAGGTGCCGAAAGAAGATATTTTAGACGCGATAAATTAATGAAAATATGATAATATATATACATGGTAAGATTTAACGATAATAATGAGATAATAACAGAGAAATACAGAGCTATACTTGTCGGATTACAGCTTAATGAAGATATTTCGTACTATATGGATGAGCTTGAGGGACTTGCAGAGGCTGATGATGTGGAAGTGGCAGGACGTATGGTGCAGTCTTTGGAAAAACCAAATACAGCTACTCTTATAGGCAGGGGAAAAGTAGAGGAGCTGGCCGAGATGTGCCGTAATATGGAAGCGGATACGGTTATATTTGATCAGGAGCTTTCCGGTGTTCAGATGCGAAATCTTGAAGAAGCGACAGGGGTGCGGGTGATAGACAGAACTATACTGATACTTGATATCTTTGCGGGTAGAGCAATATCAAAGGAAGGAAAGCTCCAGGTGGAGCTTGCGCAGCTCAAATACAGGATGCCCAGACTGACAGGATTCGGAAAATCATTGTCACGGCTTGGCGGAGGCATCGGAACCAGAGGGCCGGGAGAGAAGAAGCTTGAAACCGACAGGAGGCATATAGCAGGAAGAATAGATGATATAAAGCGTGAATTGGAAAAGGCGGCAAGGACACGCAGCATACAGAGATCAGGAAGGGAAAAGGCGCATATACCGGTAGTGGCTCTTGTAGGCTATACAAATTCGGGGAAATCAGCTGTCATGAACAGGCTGCTTTCGATGACAGAAAGAGAGGACAAGGCTGTGATTTCGAAGGATATGCTTTTTGCCACTCTGGACACGCAGCACAGGAAAATAACTGTAGATAACGGCAATGAGTTCATACTGATAGACACAGTCGGGTTTGTCAGTAAGCTTCCTCACGGGTTGGTTGAGGCATTCAAATCCACCCTTGAGGAAGTTAAAGATGCCGATCTGCTAGTTCATGTAGTGGACAGCTCATATGAAAACAGGGATTTTCAGATAGAAGTGACAGGTAAAGTGATAGAGCAGATAGGCGCGGGAAATAAAGAAAGACTCATGGCATATAATAAGATAGATCTTACGGATGAGCCGCCTCTTGATGCAAGCGGAAGCGATGCTGTTTATATTTCCGCCAAAACGGGGGAAAATATTGAACTGCTGCTGGAAAAAATAAAGAAAAATATTTTCGGAACGAGAATAAATGCACGATTAAGGCTGCCGTATGACAAAGGGGCATTAGTATCTCGTCTTTGTGATATAGCAGAGGTCATATCCATGGAATACGAGCCTGAAGGAACTGTCTTGGAGGTCAGACTTGATGTGAAAGATTACGAACGGTACAAGGCGTATATTGTTTGATCCGGAGGTATATTGATGGAACTTTATAAAACAGTGAAAGGTGAATCAAAAATAGAGAAAATAATAGAAAAGTCAAGATTTATCGCTCACGTTAAGCCGGTAAGCACAAGAGAAGAGGCTGATCTGTTCATAGCATCCGTAAAAAAGCAATATAAGGATGCCACACATAATGTCCCGGCAATGGTCATAGGGGACAGCTTCCAGATACAATGGGCAAGTGATGACGGAGAGCCGCAGGGAACATCCGGGGCTCCTATCGTGCAGATGCTGGTAAAGGAAGGGATAACCGATGTGGCTGTTGTAGTGACGAGATACTTCGGCGGTATAAAGCTGGGGACCGGAGGGCTGGTGAGGGCATATACAGGCAGCGCAAAGGCAGGTGTAGAGGCGGCAGGCATATGCAGTGTCAGAGAGGTCATATCACTGAAGATCTGCATAGAATACACTTTTTTTTCAAGGCTGCAGAGCATGGCAGCAGATCCGGCCGCCGGCCCGGAAGGCTCTAAAGGTTTTGTCATCAGTAATGTGGAATACAGCGATAAAGTAACGATAGAAATATTAGCTGCCCCTGAAGATGAAAGAAAGATAATGTCTTCGATCATGGATATCACTTCGGGATCTGCAGTCATCCTTAAGAAAAAAATGATTTTGGAAAAATTATAGAAAAAACATCGAAAAATCGTTGACAGATCTGCAAACATAATGTATAGTAAGTAAATGTGTCAAGCAAACAGTATTTGATACGTGGGCGCTTAGCTCAGCTGGGAGAGCACCTGCCTTACAAGCAGGGGGTCATAGGTTCGAGCCCTATAGCGCCCACCATATTCTGTAAAGGACGATGCGGTCCGGTAGTTCAGTTGGTTAGAATGCCAGCCTGTCACGCTGGAGGTCGACGG
>CALCKF010000104.1 GCA_937966095.1 uncultured Eubacterium sp. | reverse complement strand
ATGTGAGATTCATAGCTTTTTCTCTTGCGGAAGGAGAGAGTGCTGACTACAGGCACCAGCAGATGGAATGGATGATGCAGCAGGGGTTTGAAACGGTTGAATACGTAAAGGTGGATGAAAGCAATGTGCGCGAAGCTGTCATTGATTTTAAGACGCGTATATGTGATTTTCCTTTACCTTCCGACGGGCTTGTACTGATCTTTGATGATATAAGGTACGGAGTTTCTCTTGGATCGACATCAAAATTTCCGAGAGATTCGATTGCATTCAAATGGAAGGACGAGATGAAGAATACTCGTCTGATTGAAGTATTATGGAATGTGTCGAGAACAGGTCTCATAAATCCCATAGCTATATTTGAGCCGGTAGAGCTCGAGGGAACTACCGTAAGCCGGGCTTCGGTTCATAACCTGAGTATAGTAAAGGAATTGAAACTGGGAGCGGGAGATGAGATAAGTGTCTATAAAGCCAATATGATAATACCTCAGATAGCAGAAAATCATACGGAGAGCGGAACTGTGAGCCCGCCGGACAAGTGCCCGGTATGCGGTATTGATACAGTGATAAGAAATGATAATGGTGTAGAAACGCTTCATTGTCCGAATGACAGATGTCCGGCGAAAAAAATAAAGTCCTTTACACATTTCGTAAGCAGAAACGCAATGAATATAGAGGGGCTGTCAGAGGCAACTCTGGAAAAATTTGTTGATGAAGGAATGGTAAAGGAGTTCGCGGATCTTTTTGATCTGGAAAAGTGGCATGACCGGATAGTATCGATGGATGGATTTGGTGAAAAGTCGTTTGAGAACCTGCTGGATGCGGCAAAAAAGGCGGCTCATACAACTCCGGCACGCCTCCTGTACAGTCTGGGGATACCAAATATAGGTGTAGCTAATGCAAGGATGATATCAAAAGCATGCAGGAACAGCTGGGATATGATACAGAACCTTACATCAGATCAGCTGATCGAGATCGATGGTATAGGTGAAATCATGGCTAAGGCTTATGTTGATTTTTTCAGAGATCCGGATAATATGAGGAAAATAGAGGATCTGCTGGAGGTTATATATCTGGATCAGTCATTTTCAGACAGCGGAGGAGGCCCGCTTGCGGGGCTGACTTTTGTGGTGACAGGAAGCGTATATCATTTTGATAACAGAGATAAGCTTAAAGAGGCAGTGGAGAAAGCAGGCGGCAAGACTGCATCATCTGTAAGCCGTAATACAAGTTATCTGATAAACAATGATATAGACTCAGGATCATCAAAGAACAGAAAGGCAAAAGAACTGGATGTGCCTATAATCACGGAAGAAGAATTTTTAAAAATGATAGAGGGACGGTAAAATGCTTAAGACAGGTAAACTTGACAGTGATCTGCTGAAAAAACTCGTGTTTGACAAAATAACATATAGAAGCGATGATGTGAAAGTAAGACCGGGAATAGGAGAAGACTGCGCTGTGATGGATTTTGGAGATTATGACTGTGTAATGTCGACAGATCCTATAACAGCGGCAGTCAGTGACATAGGAAGGCTGGCAATACATATAACATGCAATGATATAGCGTCCAACGGAGTACAGCCCCTAGGCATAATGCTGGCGGTAATGCTGCCGGAGGGAACTGATGAAAATGATGTAGGACACATCATGGGGCAGGCCGCTGAGACGGCCGGAAATCTCGGTGTTGAAGTGATAGGCGGACATACGGAGATAACTCCTGCTGTAAATCAGCCGGTCATAGTTTCGACTGCCATAGGCAAAACATGTTCGGGAACATCTCAGAGCGGAAATGATATGATGCCGGGAGACTACATAATGGTTAGCAAATCGATTGGCCTTGAAGGAAGCGGTATAATAGCATGTGATTACGAGGAAAGGCTGAGAGGCATATTGACAGAAGAGGAGATTATCAGGGCGAAATCTTTTCTTGACCTTGTCAGTGTGGTACCTGAAGGTGTAGAAGCCGGAAAAATCGGCACTCATGGGATGCATGATGTAACAGAGGGAGGAATCATGGGCGCTGTATGGGAAATGTGCCAGATATCGGGAACAGGAGCTTTGATATCGGAAGGAAAGATACCTGTGGAGCCGGAGACGAAAAAAATCTGTAAGTATTTTGATATAGATCCTGCCCGCCTTATATCCAGCGGGTCTATGGTTATCGTAACAGCAGAAGACAGAAAAGACGATATGCTTGCAGCTATGGATAAAGCAGGTATAAAATGTACGGTGATAGGACGGGTAGCAGAACGTGACTTCGGCATAATGAAAGAATCCGGCGGGAATCTGACAGAGATAGAGCCTCCTTATGCCGATGAGATATATAAAGTAGTTGGAAAGCAGACTTCTTTATAGATGGTCTATAAAACGGCTTCAAATACTGATCCGGTTACATGATCGGCATTTATAAAAATCTTGACTCTGAACTGTAAACATAATATAATCATATAGATAATTGCCCTTTGATGGTTCCGCTTGCATGGTTTGGGTCCTGCGCAATAGGACGCCGTGAACCTTGTCAGGTCCGGAAGGAAGCAGCAATAAGCGGAAGCTCTTATGTGCCGCAGATAAGCCTTCTCCTACGCCTGCGGAGCTTTCAAAGGGCAATTATATTTTGTCTTAGGAAAGGATGACGTATGTATACAGCATTGTACAGAGCATACCGTCCGGAAGTGTTTGATGAGATACTTGGACAGGAGCATATCGTCAGGATACTGAAAAATCAGATAGAGACTGACAGTGTAAGCCATGCATATCTGTTCTGCGGTACGAGAGGGACCGGAAAGACAACTACTGCCAGGATACTGGCAAAAGGTCTGAACTGCATATCGGAAGGCAGCAGGCCATGCGGCATATGCAGCGTCTGTACCAGTATAAAGGAAGGAACGTATCTGGATGTCATAGAAATAGATGCAGCTTCTAATAACGGAGTAGACAATATAAGGGAACTGCGTGAAAGCGTTAAATATCCACCGGCTGCAGGCCGGAAAAAGGTGTATATAATAGATGAAGTACACATGCTTTCGGCAGGGGCTTTCAATGCTCTGCTGAAAACTCTGGAAGAACCACCGGATTATGTTGTTTTCATACTTGCTACAACAGAGCCTCAGAAGCTGCCATCGACTATTTTATCAAGATGCATGCGGCTTGATTTCAGAAGGGTGCCGGAGTCTGTTCTGATAGGAGGAATGGCTGAGATATGCCGGAAGAGAGAAATCAGTGTGACCGAAGATGCACTGAGGATAATAGCGGCCAATGCAGATGGATCTGTAAGAGACGGTCTCAGTATATTGGATCAGTGTATTTCAGGAGGAGATAAACATGTTGAAGCAAAAGATGTTCTTGAATTTCTCGGAGCTTCAGGAGAAGAGGTGTTTATTGAACTTACGGATCTGGTAAGACGTGGAAAGACGGCTGAAGCTCTGGTGAACATAGCAAAAGTGCTGGCTGACGGGAAGGATGTGCGCCAGTTCATGCGTGACTGGATAAATCATTACAGAAATCTGCTGATGACAAAATTTATAAAAGATCCTCAAAGTGTAATCAATATGTCTGTGGAAAATATAGAGCGGATAAGGAAACAGAGCCAGAGTATAGATCTTGCAGATATAAACAGAGGCATAATGGAACTTTCAAGAACAATGAGTGAGGCACGATGGTCTACACAGCCTCGCATACTTCTGGAGCTTGCAGTGGTCAGACTGTCATCATCTGCTTATGATATTCCGGTGGAAGGTCGATTGCCAAAAGCGTTAAAAACAGTTTCTGATATAAAACCAGCAAATGTTTTGACGAAGGATGCAGTACAAAAGACTGCAGATTCAGATGGTAATGCAGATAATAAAGAAAACAGCAGAGATTGTTCATTTGATTGTGACACGGTATGGAAAGCCGTTTTCGAAGATGGAGAAGCAACTAAGGGAAGTTTTTATATAATAGGAAGCAGAGGAAATCTCATAGATATAAGTGATAATGAGTTTACAGTTTCAGCCGATACGGAATATGTCAGGGATCTTATGGAGAACAACAGAAGACTTTTAGAAGATCTGATGGAGAAACATACAGGAGGCAGGCGGAGCATGAAGGTCATTTCCGGAAATGTGGCAGGAGATGCTGAAAACGTGAGATCTCTTGAGGAAATAGCCGGAGAAGCAGGTGATATCCTCGGCATAGATGTAAAAATAGAGTGAATTGATTATTTGAGAATGCTGCGCAGAACGCAGTGTCAGATCGGAGGAAAATATGGGAAAAGGAATGAGGGCCGGTAAAAAACCTAAAGCGCCGGGAATGGGAAATATGCAGAAGCAGATGCAGCAGATGCAGGCTATGCAGAGGAAGATGGATGAGCTCCAGGCGGAAATAAACGGGATGGAAACATCAGCGACATCAGGCGGAGGAGCTGTTACGGTAACAGTGACCGGTAAGAAAGAGATAAAGGATATACAGATAAAGCCTGAAGTTGTAGATCCGGATGATATAGAAATGCTTCAGGATCTGATAATGGCCGCAGCAAACGAAGCCCTGAGACAGATGGAAGAAATCTCACAGAATGAAATGAGTAAACTGACGGCAGGGCTCGGTATACCGGGAATGTAAATATGAAATATTATGCAAAACCGCTTAATAAGCTGATAAATGAGCTTTCAAAACTGCCCGGCATAGGAGGCAAGACGGCTCAAAGGCTTGCTTTTCATATATTGTCTATGGATGATAAAGAGGCCCTGCAGCTTGCTGATTCCATAAAAATGGCTAAAGCATCCATGTCATACTGTTCGGTGTGCGGGAATCTGACTGATACAGATCCATGCGCGATATGTTCTGATCCGGATCGTGATAAAAGCATGATATGTGTAGTGGAAAGCCCGAAGGATGTAGTGGCGATGGAAAAAATAAGAGAATACAGGGGGCTTTATCATGTTCTTCATGGTGCGATATCACCAATGGATGGTATGGGCCCTGATGATATAAATTTGAAAAGCCTCATAGTGCGTCTTCAGGATGAGACTGTCAAAGAGCTGATAATAGCAACTAATCCTAATATTGAGGGAGAAGCGACAGCTATGTATATTGCACGGCTTATAAAACCTTCCGGGATAAAAGTGTCAAGGATAGCACACGGGATCCCTGTAGGAGGGGACCTGGAATATGCTGATGAGGTGACTCTGCTCAAAGCAATGGAAGGCAGAAGAGAATTATAGACTTATCATAAAGATGAAAATGGTGAATATATTTAAGAGATGATAACATGTCATATGTATCGTCTCTTGTTTTTTTGCATGAATAAAAACAGCTAAAAACATAACAAAATACAGCAAGATAGTACAGGAGGTCGTTATGGACTTTGGTATGGAGGTAGGGATATTCCTTGCATACACAGCGGGTCTGATGCTGATATACCTATTCGGCAGACTTTTTGTGGTGCCTGTTAAGGTGCTGCTGCGTCTTTTTATAAGCAGCCTTGCAGGGGGTATTCTTCTGGTTGTTATAAACAGTATAGGGGGTAACTTCGGCTTGTTCATACCGGTAAACATAATAACTGCCGGAATAGCCGGAATCCTAGGAATTCCTGGAATTTTAGGGCTTATAGCATATTTTGTGATCACCTGAAACAATGCGATGTGCTCATTTGTATGTGTATAAATAATTAATTTACTGAGAACAGTGAACAGAGTTGCTGTCATTGTTTGAATTGCCTGAATGTTGTTGAAACATTTTTTACAGGTGCTATAATCGAATATGCAATTATTATTTATTTTCACATAAGGAGGGAAAAATGAGCCAACAGCAAAGTAGTAATGTTGCCGAAGTGGGCGAACATGGATTGAAGAAGCATGATATCAAGGTTTCGACAGTAGTTTTCATGATTTTCTGTCTTGTTGCGGCAGGCTGCTACGGGATAGAAGAAATGATCCCGGAATGCGGACCCGGACTTACAATAATCATGCTTTGTGTACTGCCTTTCATATGGGGACTGCCATTTGGCCTGGTAGCCTCTGAGCTGGGGTCGGTAAGGCCTCAGGAAGGTGGATATTACAAATGGGTACAGGAAGCCCTGGGTGAATTCTGGGGATTTCAGGCAGGATGGTGGAGGACTATATCCATCTATATCGACAATACCCTGTATGTAATACTTGCAGGAGGATATGCAGCATCCCGCTGGGATAT
>CALCKF010000103.1 GCA_937966095.1 uncultured Eubacterium sp. | reverse complement strand
GAGCCAGCGAAATTCTTCATCTGACAGATTTTTATAGTTGATACCAAGCTGCTTTCATGCAAAATCTCCTGTCTATATAAATAAACTCCCTGTATATGATTTATCTGTATACTGTCCCATCAATATTATATATACTGACTTCCGAAAAATTATCAAACTGTCTTGCTTAAATCCCGGTTTTTTAGCTGATTCATCCGCTTTTATTATAATTATCTGTTCAGAAAAAAAATCAGTTCATTTATTTTCTGTTGGATCTGCATTATTATCTTTTTAAAAAATTCATCATCATGTCCACTGGGATCAGCAAGATCCCAGTTGTAATCGATTTCTCTGCCGATATAAGGACATCCTACCTCACATCCCATTGAAATGACAATGTCAGGATCAGGAATTTCTGAAATTGATTTGGGGTATTGTTCCTTTTCCATATCTATACCATATAGCTCCTTCATAAGTCGCACAGCATTCTGATTGATCCCGGATTTTATTTCTGTTCCTGCTGAATAACTTTCAAAAATATCAGTACCATAATACTTGCCAAGCGCTTCCGCTATCTGGCTTCTGCAAGAATTATGAACACATATAAATGCCACTTTTTTCTTATTCATAGTCTCTCCAAATTCTATTTTTACTTCTGGCAGTCACATTTAATATTCCCTGCAGGAATTTCTTTCCATTAGCCAAGAACATCATGAGCCCATCAGTCATCAGCACCTGCTGCTTCTTTCATTGTTAATGCCAGAATTCTTCAACAGTTGCGCCCGCTTCCAAAGCACCATTAAAATGTCTTAAAACACGAGGTTTTGAACGTCCTTTAATTGATAATGCGATGCAGATCAACCGATAATTTTTCTGCAAATTCCGGAAAAAACTGTGCTAACATGCTCATTGTAACTATCTCCCGTTACTCTCCAAGTTTATTAAGTAACCTTTCAACATCGTTAGTCTTTAAAACTTTACCCATGGAAACAACTTTTTCATTTACAACAATTGCAGGCATGCTCATTACACCATAATCAACAACCTTTTCCATATCTGTTATATATTCAACTTCCACCGAAAGCCCCATAGATTTAACAGCCGCCTTTGCGTTTTCAAATTGTTCATGGCAGGATTTACATCCTGCCCCGAGAACTTTAATATTATTAATACCATTTGCTGATTCTGAACAACAGTTATTTGTATCAGCTTCCATTTCCGTTGTCTGACATCCGCATCCACAGCTGCAGCACTGTTCCTGTTCTTCTTTTTTCTTTCCAAATTTAAATAATGCCATAATGTAATCTCCTTTACTTTAAATATTTGCTATACCTTTAAATTAATAAATATTGAAATGCATTGAAAAAATAACCTACCGCCATTATACCTACTGCACATATTGCAACAAAAATACCCAGTAATTTTATTTTTATTGCCTTTTTCAGCATAATCATTGACGGAAGTGATAATGTAGTGACTGCCATCATAAAAGATAATACTACACCTAGCTGCGCACCTTTAGCCAGCAATGCTTCCGCAATGGGAATCGTTCCGAAAATGTCCGCATACATCGGAATACCCGCAATAGTTGCTATCACAACTCCAAAAGGATTTCCCGTTCCGAGATACTCAACGATTATATCTTCCGGTATCCAGTTATGAATTACAGCTCCGATTCCAACTCCGACTAAAATATACGGGGCAACCTTCTTCGCAGTCGAGGCCACCTGTTCTGCTGCAAATTTCATTCTGTCCCTGACTTGTAATTCTTCCTGAGGGATATCTATGGCATTCGCATTTCTAATAAACTCTTCCACCTGATTTTCAAGATGCATCTTCTCAATCAAAGTACCTCCTATCACAGCAATTATCAATCCCACTATCACATATACAACAGCAACTTTCCATCCAAATATACTCATCAGGAGGACCAGTGAGCCGAGATCGACCATTGGTGAGGAAATAAGAAATGAAAATGTCACCCCAAGCGGTAATCCGGCACTAGTGAACCCAATAAATAACGGTATAGATGAACATGAACAGAACGGAGTTACAGTTCCCAATAGTGCTGCTGCCGTATTTGCTCTTATTCCATGAAATCTCCCCAGGATCTGTTTCGTTCTTTCCGGAGGGAAAAAGCTCTGTATATATGAAATGATGAAAATCAGTACTCCCAGCAATATTAAAATTTTTATGGTGTCATAAATAAAAAACTGTATACTGCCTCCCAGTTTTCCGCTCGTATCAAGGCCAAAAGCATTTATCATATCTCCAATCAATTTATTCATCCATTGCATACCTAAAATCTGTTGCTGCAAAAAATCCCATCCAGTCTTTAATGTATCCATATAGAAACTCCTTTCAAATTTATATTTATATATTGAAATATATCTATATATAATCCATTTTTTAAGTCGTGTATGTTAAATAATATATGTTCTTATTCGCAACACGACTTGATTGTTATTCCATCTGTCGAATTAGTCAAGGCATCAAAGCATTGTCTTGCATAATCCACACCATCTTTTGAAATCGAATAATGCATCCATTTACCTTCTTTACGTCCTGTTACTATCCCTGAATCGCAAAGAATTTTCATATGATGAGATAATGTCGGCTGTGTAACATCAATATCTTCAAGAAGCACACAGGCACATTTTTCTCCGCTCGACAGCATCTCAAGAATTTTAATTCTGTTTTCATCACAAAATGCTTTAAAAATGGCAGCAGTCTTTTTTGGATCTATTGTCATTAAATCACCCTTCATAGATAAATATTTATAAAATATTATACGTTATTATATAGATATTTGTCAATGTATTTTTCTGTTAACTTTCCTGAAGGGCTAGCGGTTAAATATCCTAAGGCAATCGTTTTGTTCCGAGAGCAGCAGTATCCGATTTGCTTCCGGTATCCACTTCTGATAGAAACACAAGAAAATAAAATATTTAAAAACACGCTAAATAAGGGGTTTACGTTTTATAACACAAAATTACGCTATCTCAGCATATATTTTTTAAGATCCTGTCTTCGGCTTATACCAAGTTTCTGCATCGCTGCAGATATGTGCCGCTTGACCGTATGCTGAGATATATTCATATGCTCTCCTATCTCCTGGTTCGTCCAGCCTCGTGCAGCCAGCATAGCAGCAGCAAACTCTGTCGTCGTAAGGTTATCGGCAACATCATGACCGGTATATGGATTATGTACCTTGCGCCACCCTGCAGAGAATCTGTAGGTTATATCTATTATCCTCTTGAAATCTTCGGGCCATTCCGGCTTTATAACCGCTTCCAGCATACCTCCCAGCAGCCCGTGATGCTCACCGAATCCCTCAATGAGATCGTCCGGTCTTGCAAGCTCCCATGCAGCCAGCAGATGTTCTTCGGCCTGTTTCTTCCTGCGGAGACTCATGTAGTCCATGACCGCCACAAGATGCAGGTATATAGCCGGGATCGGATAATCCTGAGCCCCCATTGCAAAAGTGGCCTCAACGACTCCCAGGCTCTTGTCATATTCATTTCTCAGATACAGATAATGTGCCTGCACATAGAGGGCAAATGCCCTGATACCATGAGGCAGATCAGGCAGAAATTCTCTGCAGGGCGGTAATCCTTCCGGGAGCGGCAGATGCAGCAATACCGCGGCGGCAGCATTTATAAACCCTTCCGCTGCCCGCATTTCATCAGACGCCCCTTCAGCACCGCCAAGGGTGCTCTTTACCTCTGCCAGCGCATATCTTGCCCGCTGTATCTCACCTATTGAAAGATTAGCATAAGCATATATAAAACATGCGGAAAGTCTTATGTACATATCAGGGCTCGTCAGATAAAGCTCCGCTTCTCTGGCAGCCTCCTCTGCCCGTCCGCTAAAATAGTGATATTCAGCAAAAGCGATATCCCTTGCCGCACCCTTTTCCATGGCGTTTATGGTCTCTTTGCATCGGCCTGGTTCGAATTTTGTGTTTACCAGAGGCATCAGCCCCGGATATGATATGCTGTCATATTCTGAAAACTGTTCTGAAAACCCCTTCCTCCTTCTCGGATCTACAGGCTTTTTAGCATTTTTAGGTATGCCCCAGGCAACACCCAGCTTTATTACCCCGGCTATCCTGCCCTGGGCACAGTATTTCTGTACCAGTCGCTCGGATATATCCCATTTTTTTGCAGCTTCACGTACTGTCATGTATTCCATATGAAATCTCCAATTCATCCTCTGATAAAAACTCTGTTTGTTTCTGTTCGTACCTGCGAACACTTTTATTATATTCGTTTAGTATTTTTTTTCAAGAACAGCAGCCAAAAAATATAAGAAGCTCACGAAAATACAGTATTTATAATACATTTTTATAAAATAAAATTATGATATAATATAGTTAATATCATAATCCCTATATACACTATGATCACCGATAATGAATTCGGAGGTAGCAACATTGAAGCTTGAGTTATCATCGATCAAAGATACTGTAACACAGGTAGCCGATGCGATTACCGCTGCGATTGGTATAGAACGTTGATTCTGACTGCCCGACACAGATCGAAAACCAGATGATCGGCATAATCTGCCTGATCGCATCCGCAAGAGATCAGCAGTAAAAAATCACTGAAAACAGTTCAAGATATGCCAGTGACGGAGGTGTGATCCTTAATACGGCTTTAAATTCCGCCGATGGAGATTATGCAGGATACGGAGCCTACATAGCATCGAAATGCGCAGTAGTAGCTCTTACAAAGGCAGATGCAATAGAATTGGCTCACAGAAATGTAAGGGTAAACTGTATATGCCCGAACACTATAGATACACCGATGGCATATGCAGAAGGCTGCGAAACTGAACTTGCCGTTATGAAAGTGACTGCACCTCTGGCAAGGATGTGTAAGCCGTAAGAGGCGGCGGTGCTTTATCATTTCCTGGCATCAGATGACTGCAGATATATAACGGGGGAGGATATCTATATCGACGGAGGCCTTAAGGCCGGTCCCAGCACACAGCTGATAGAATGTATTTTAAAAGGTTTAAAGGGAGATATGTAAAATGGAAAGAAAATTTGTTGATTTTGAAGACCAGATATGTCTTGTTACCGGAGCAGGAAGTGCGACCGGTATAGGCTTTGCAACAGCAAAGATCCTCGGCTCTCTGGGAGCAAAGGTAGCGCTTGTCTCTACTACGGACAGGATATATCAGCGCGCCAAAGAACTCGAGTCCATGGGCATAAAATCAAAAGGATATATAGCTGATCTGATGGACAGAGCACAGACCGCAGACATGATGAAAAATGTCATCAAAGATTTCGGGAACCTGCATGTCCTGATCAACAATGCGGGCATGACACAGGTTGGGGATGAAGAGGACCTCACCGATTTCATGCATGTAACATATGAAAGCTGGGATCTGTCCATAAACAGAAACCTTAACCTGTGCTTCAACGTGACAAAGCAGGCTCTCCCATATATGGTAAAAAATAATTACGGCAGAATAGTCAACGTTTCATCAGTAACCGGACCTGTCGTAAGTAATCCAGGTGAAGCAGCATACAGCGCTGCAAAAGCAGGCATCATCGGGATGAGCAGATCTCTTGCGATAGAGGTAGGTATCAATAATATAACTGTAAACAACGTCCTCCCAGGATGGATCGGCACTGCCTCACAGACAGAAAGTGAAGCTGCAGGAGGCAAAAACACACCTATGAAACGAAGTGCAGATGCTTCGGAAGTAGCAAACGCCATCGTTTTCCTCGCCTCAAAAGAAGCTTCATATATAACCGGCGAATCTCTCGTAGTTGACGGTGGAAATACCATTCAGGAATATAAAGGACCGTCCGAGCTTTATTATTGATATAAGCATATCATTTTTTCAGTTTCTCTGTAAAATCAGCCATAGCTTCAGATATTTTTATCTGTTGAGGACATACGCTCTCACACTGCCTGCATCCTATACATGCTCCGGGGCGTTTGTCTTCAGGCATGGCCTCAAGCGCCATTGGAGCAAGGAAGCCCCCGTCTGTAAAACTGTGTTCATTGTATAATTTCAATAAAGTCGGTATGTCAAGATTTTGCGGACAATGAGATGTACAGTAATGACATGCTGTACAGGGAAGTATTTTTGCAGCAAGCATATCATCCGCTATATCCCGCAGAGCCTCCATCCCTTTCTCATCCAATGGAGCATCTTTTTCAAATATCCTGATATTATCTTTTATCTGCTCCATATCAGACATTCCCGATAATGTCACCACAACTCCCGGCACTGACTGTATGAAACGGAAAGCCCATTCTGCCGGAGAAATCCCCGGCTTTATATTTTCCAGAACAGATCGCTGATCGTCGTTAAGCGATGTCAGCATCCCTCCTCTTAGCGGCTCCATTACCCATATCGGGATATCCCACTCCGAAAGAAGTTTCAGTTTGGCTTCCGCATCCTGAAATTTCAGATCCAGATAATTGAGCTGAATCTGGCAGAATTCCATATGTGCACCGTATTTTTCAAGGAATTTTCCAGTCGTATCGATATTTCCATGCACGGAAAATCCCAGATGTTTTATCCTTCCGTTTTCTTTCTGTTTCCTCAGATAATCCATTATCCCGTATTTTTCGTCCAGATACTGGTTTATATTCATTTCACACACATTGTGGAACAGGTAAAAATCAAAGTAATCTACACCGCATTTTTCCAGCTGCCTCTCGAATATGCTCTCCACTTTATCCATATTTGAAAGATCATATCCTGGAAATTTGTCCGCCAGATAATAATCGCTTCTTGGATATCTGCCCAATGCTTCCTTTACTGCGTATTCCGAATTCTCTCCATGATATCCCCACGCTGTATCATAATAATTTACGCCATTCTCCATTGCGTACCCGATAATTTCCACAGCCTTTTTCATATCTATCTTAGTATCATCTCCGTCTATGACCGGCAGCCGCATCATGCCCATTCCAAGCGCTGATAATTTCATATTTTTGAATTCCTTATAGATCATTTCTTTCATCCTTTCCTGAATAATCTTCATCTATCGTTTTGAGAATTCTTGCAGGAACACCTGCTGCGACCGTATACGATGGGATATCTCTGTTTACGACCGAACCTGCAGCTATCACCGAACCGTCTCCCACAGTTACTCCGGGCAATATCGTAACATTGGATCCTATCCATACATTATTGCCGATTTTTATCGGCGACGGCTTCATATCTCCCCTGTTTTCAGGATCCATATTGTGATTTATCGTCGCCATCACTACATTATGCCCTATTAGGACGCCGTTTCCTATGCTTATCCCGCCCTGATCCTGAAACTTGCAGCCCATGTTTATAAAGACATTTTTACCCAGCTTTATATTTTTTCCGAAGTCTGTGTAAAACGGAGGAAATAAGGCAAAGCTCTCATCGACATCTCTACCGGTAAGCTCAGAAAATATATCTCTGATCTCTTCAGGCGTATGATACCTGCCGTTAAGTTCCGCTGTTATCTTTAAGGCCTCCTGAGATGCCCCGTGCATATATTGATGCACATCTGATCCGCCTCTTATCCATTTTCCGCTGTTAAGTATGTCTATGTATTCATTCAGCTTCATATTTTCTCCTTCTATAATATTATTCTTTTAATAATATTATATGTTCTGTGCAGGCCAATAACAAATACTTATAAATTATCTGTTGCCATAGCTTTTAAGAATGTTATAATCTATTATGATTTTATATTGAATATTTATCATCAATGGTCATCGAGAAAGGAGAAATTATGGAGCTTCGCGTTTTACGATATTTTCTGGCAGTGGCAAAAGAGGAAAGTATAACAGCTGCGGCAGAGGCACTTCACGTTACCCAGCCTACTCTTTCAAAACAGATAATGGCACTTGAAAGTGAGCTTGGCAAGCCTCTTTTAATAAGAGGCCACCGCAAAATAACACTGACTGAAGACGGTATGTTTCTCCGCAAAAGAGCCCAGGAAATCGTTGATCTCGCCGATAAGACAGAGGCTGAATTTTATACGGACAGTCATGCCGTAAGCGGAGACATATTTATCGGAAGCGGCGAGACCAGGGCTGTTCACAATGTTGCAGAAATATTGAAAAAAATCATATCAAGAAACCCAAATATCCGGTTTCATCTCTACAGCGGCAACGGAGAAGATGTATCTGATCGCCTGGATAAAGGGCTCTTGGATTTCGCACTGTTTGTCGGCATTGTAAACATGCAGAAATATGATTATATGAAGCTTCCGGAATATGACATATGGGGGCTGGCTATGAGAAAGGACGATCCAATGGCTCACCTCCACCATATAGGCCCTGACGATCTTGCCGGAATCCCTCTGATCTGCTCCAGACAGGCTCTCATCCATAATGAGCTGTCAGGATGGCTGGGTCGTTCCTTTGACAGTCTGAATATAGCAGGGACCTACAATCTAATATATAATGCCGCTCTCATGGCGGAAGAGGGCCTTGGATACGTTATATGTATAGATAAACTGATAAATACCGCAGGTGACGGCACTTTATGCTTCATACCTTTTGAACCGGAAATAAAAGCAGACCTTTTTATCGCATGGAAGAAGTCTCAGGTTTTTTCATCTGCCGCCAAAAAATTTCTCGAAGAGCTTCAAAGGATATCCTGACATGATCTACTCTCTTTCATTTGCCTGCTTTACAGCAGTCTGTATATCCTTTATCCTTGCACTCTGGCTATATGCATCTATCCCTCTTCTGTCTGTCTTTCCATGGCTGAGGCAGGCGGCTCCTCCTATACATCCGCCGGTGCATACCATACCTTCTATGAAATTATTCGGCAGCACGCCTTTGCTGGCTTTCAGCAGGGCTGTCCTGCACTGTTCTATTCCGTCACATACTATAGGATTTATATCGACCATATCTCCCGACCTTTCCTTTACAGCTTCAGATACCGCTTCGGCAACGCCTCCGGATCTTGCGAATATCCTCCCGAAATACGATGCTGTAGCAAGATCCGTTTCAGGCAGTTCATCCACTATTATATCTTTGCTGTCTATCATTGCCTGAAGCTCCTCGAAGGTCATTACATAATCAACATATTTTGCGACATCGGGATCCTTTATCTCGCTCTTCTTAGCAGTGCAGGGTCCTATAAATACCACGATCCCGTCAGGGTCATGTCTTTTTATCAGTTTACCTGCCTCTGCCATAGGAGAAAGGCTGGAAGAAATATTCTCCTCCAGTTCAGGAAACCTGGTTTTTATATATTTGACAAACGCAGGGCAGCACGACGATGTCATAAGCTTCCCCTCTTCGAATTCCCCGGCTTCATTATAAGCAACGATATCAGCTCCAAGCGCCACCTCTTCAACGGAATAAAATCCCAGCTCTTTTATTGCCGTTATCACCTGTCCCGGCTTTGCATATGTGAACTGGCTTGCTATCGCCGGTGCCACCATCGCATACACTTTGAATTTCGTATTATTTTCACTCGCCATTATAGCTTTTATTATATCAGTTATACTTGACACATCAAGGGTAGCGCCAAACGGACACTGATATACACAGGCACCGCAGGCGATGCATTTTTCACTGTCTATTGTCGCAACTCCATCCTTGGCCATGTATATAGCATCCACCTTGCATGCTTTTTCACACGGTCTTTTGAAATTGGTTATCGCGCTGTAAGGGCATGCATCTGCACATTTCCCGCACTCCACACATTTCTGCTTATCTATATGCGCCATCTGTTCATCATCAAAGACGATCGCTCCCGGTTTGCACGCATCAGCACATCTGTGAGCGACACATCCCCTGCACAGATCCGTCACCACATGTCCCGCAACAGGACATTCGTCACAAGCGATATCTATTACCTGTATCACATTTGGATCGTTTTTATTGCCTCCCAGCGCGATCCTTATCCTTTCAGCAACTATGGCTCTGTCTTTGTATATACAGCAGCTCATAGGAGGTTTTTCTTTTTTAACGATCTCATTTGCGATCTCATTGAAGACTGAAAAGGCATCGTTTCCCCTCCATGTCTGCCATGCGAGCTCCATCAGCACCATATACTTAAGTTCCTGTACATTAGTATCAAAAATTCTCATAAAAACCTCTCTGTTAAAAATAAAACAACTTCCTGACTATATGATAAATTACCTTATGATAATTGTAAATGAAAATTTTAACGCCGATATACAGCATACCCGAATTATGATATAATTTAATAAAATGTTTTTCCAGCTTTTTAATAAGGAGGATAATCAAAATGACAAGATCAGCTTTCTGCCCATGTACCGATACCGGATGCGAATTCAATCCTGCCAACCATGATCAGGGATGTGATCTCTGTGTGGAAGACAGCGTAAAATGCGGTGAAATACCAAAATGTTTCTTTTTAAAGGTCGTTGACAGTGTGGAAGGATTTGACGACTGGAGCTTCGAACATTTCGCAAAGCTTGTACTGAATAAATGATCCCGGAACGAAAAAAGCGGTGACAGACTGAATCAGTCTGTCACCGCTTTTTTAAATTATTAAGTGTTTAGTTCGATTGTTTTTTCTTTTTATATTTCATTACCCCGATCGCGCCTCCGGACAGTATCATCAGAGTGATCCACAGCATAAGATCACTTTCATCACCTGTCCGGGCAGAGTCTGTGTCATCAGGACCGCCCTGTTCCGCCGGTGTCCCGATGACCGGGATCTCAACAGCCTCTTTTTTATAACCACATATCGTGCATTCTTCATGCTTGGAACCTTTTTCAGTCGCTGTGGCTTCTTTATCGATCAACCACTTGAAATTGTGATCCCCCAATTCACCATACTCAAAGGTTTCTGTACCCTTTGCGCCGCATTTACAGGATTTATAGTAGGCAGCCTTTTCCTGACAGGTGGCGTTTGTTGCCTTATATGCATCGGTTGCTACTTCCCGGTCAAATACATGCGTGTGAGGAAGCTGTGCTTCAATCTCATAGCCGCATTCCGTACATTTGATGGCATATTCGTCAGTCGCATGACCTTTATGGTCCGGGGTATGTGCTGCGAAATCTAACTTTTCTGTACAGCCCTCAGTCTGGCAGATATGCCAGTGTCCGGTTTCATCGCTTGACCAGACGGTTGACGGATTGTGAGCCCCCAGATCGCCGTACTCTGCTCCGCAGACATCACACACGGCCTTATGCTGACAGGTTGCGACATTCATTCCGGTAGAGGTGTGCGCTGCTTTGGTTCCTTCGATTTCCTTATCACAAACCGTACAGATCTTCCAGTGATTCTCTCCGTCGCTGCTCCAGTCAGAAGCCGGCGTATGTCCGGCAGGAATAACTTTCCAGGTGTCCAGATCTTTGATCTCAGTAGTACCTTCTTCATCTTCAAAGGCTTTGTTGCAGACAGAGCAAGTATAGTACGCTTTTGTTCCGTCTTCAGTGCAGGTGGCCGGTTTTCCCGGAACAAATATAAGGTTGTGTTCATGAAGGGCAATCTTGAGATTTCCATCCTCCCAGCTTCCGTTATAAATAGCCAGTGTGTCCGCAACGGTTATATTTTCATCCATCGCATTTGTCACTTTGCAGTCGGACTCTGTGATAAACGTACCGCCATTCAGTTCAATGAATCCCTGGTCATTCGGATCAAAATACACTGCAGTTTTGGGATCCTCATAGTATTCAACGCCGTCTTTTAAGGTTAAATTACCGTCGTTAAGCACAAACTTGCATTCCGTCTGATCGGAGCCGCTTCCATTTCCCAAGGAAAGAGCGTTTGCCTTGACAGAGGTAGCCGCCCCGTCAAGGGTAACAGTGCTTTGGTGATTGGCGGTAATCTTACCCGCTACATTTACCTTTGCCCCATTTTCAAACGTAATATTGTGGTGAACAAAGAGATAGGTCCCCACATTGACGGTCGCGCCGTCGATGATCAGATCGCCGGTATCATTGTTACCGCCATAACCTGAGCTCCGGCCCAGATCCAAATGACTGTTTGTGGTAAGAGTACCGTCGCCAGTTATAACGAGATTGCACCCCACATCTGTGTTGATGCTGTCTCCCCCGGTATTGATCGTATTGTCTCCCACCAATACGATGGTAAGATTTTCAAAGCCTGAGTTGATGGCTCCCCTATATCCGTATTCGCCGCCGTATTTGGTAATGGCTGCATTTGTCAGCGTAAGGGTATTGGTAGCTGGTTCAAACGCTGCCGTGCCGTCCCCGCAGGCTACGATCAGATTGTCGCTGCGGATACGCTCGCCGTTGACATAGAGAGGATACTGCTGAATATTGTCCAGTATGTACGGCGCGAAATCCTCTCCCAACTCCTCAATATATGCATCCTCCGAGCCTTCCGGCACATGGATGCGGAAAGCTGGCTGTGTAGGTTTAAACGCAGAACTAAAAATTGTCGGCGGTGTAGCGCTTTCAAAAGTCACGCTGACAAGATTGCTGCACCCAACAAACGCTCGGTTACCAATAAAGGTAACGGTATCGGGAACGGTGATCTTCGTCAGACCGGTGCAGTCGGCAAACATAGAATCGTTGACACGATTGGGAACCTGTATCTCCGTCAGGGAAGAGCAGCCTCTGAACACATAGTCACCGCTGTCAGAAATCATATCAAACGGAAAAGACGTGAGAGACGTGCAGTTTTCAAAAGCGTACATATCAATGTAGAAGCTTTCTCCGCCCTTCACGGTTACTGTAGTGAGTTTTCTACAATTATTAAAGGACCAATCGGCAATACGGACAATTTCATTTGCAGAAAAAGTTTCAATGGTACTCCCGGCAAAAGCCTGCGACACAATCCCCACTTTGTTTGCCGTGATATTTTTCAATTTCGTGTTGCCGTAAAAAGCTTTACTGCTAATGCTCGTTACGGTGTCCGGAACGGTAAAATCCGTATCGGTTTTTCCTCCGGGGTAGGCCACAAGCCATGTTTTGCTTGTGTTATACAAAACGCCGTCCTCCACGCAGTAGTCTGTATTGCCGCCTTCCACCGTATAGGCGGCAAGGTTCGGATATTCGCTTGCCGGAAAGCTGCTACCTTTCACATTTGTTACATCTTTCCAGATATTCACGCCGGTAACGGACTGTTTATAATAGAACTGATAATACAAATCCTGACTGTTCAGCCAGTCGTTCCAGTTGGTCAGGCCCTTGTCGGACTCGAGGGTCAAAAGCCCGCACTCATCCAATGTCCACCAGTCCCATTCGGGAATGGTCGTTTGGGCTGGCTCACTTACGGTGCCGTCCTCTCCCTTGACAACCAGCCAGAACGTACATTCACTGGTGCCAGGTACATCAGTAACGGTAACCGTTACTTTCTCATCCGCCGTACAGGATGTGCCTGCGCCGGAAGTATCGATATTTGGGGTTGCCGTTGATTCAGCCGGGTCTGTCACAGCATAATAATACTCACCTGTAGTATCGCTGGTAAATTCCACCTGAACTTCGGTCCTCGTGTTTCGCCATGCATCACCGAACGTCACCGTCGGCTGCGCCGCAAATACAGTTACAGGTATCAGGCCTGCAAGCAGGCACAGGCTGATCAGCATAAGCCCGAGCCTTGATCCTGTTTTTCTCTTTTTTCTCCTCATATTGCTTCTTGTATGATTAATTAGAAGCTAAATCATACTCTCCTTTCCATTTTTAC
>CALCKF010000102.1 GCA_937966095.1 uncultured Eubacterium sp. | reverse complement strand
ACCGGCGAGCTGAATAATCTGCTGTTTAACGATGTGCAGGTGATTACAGACGATACATATAATTATAAGTAATAGTACGAATTTGTTCCTGCTCATTCGACACCTCCAATATATAAACATATATGCTTTCTGTATATATTTTACATTATCACCCGGGAAAAATAAACTTAAGTTTTCTTAAAAGATATACATAATATACGATATATGGTTGACATTGCTTTTTTATCTGATATAATTTTCTTATCATATGACTGACGGATTTTGTGGAATTAACCACGTGGAATATGATGATCGACAAGCCGACCGTCTGGGCAATCAAAGTCCGGACGGTCTTTTTGTTTTTGAAAGAGAGGATCAAATCCAATGACAGAAGGATACATCCATTCAATAGAGTCCATGGGACTTGTTGACGGACCCGGCATCAGAACAGTGATCTTCATGCAGGGCTGCAGACTTCGCTGCAAGTACTGCCATAATCCGGATACATGGGCTTTGACTTCCGATAAGGCAGAAAAATTCACTGCACATGAGCTGGTTAAAGAACTTTTAAGATACAGACCGTATCAAGGTGCTGACGGAGGAGTCACATTTTCCGGAGGCGAACCGCTTCTCCAGAAAGATTTTCTGGTTGAAAGTCTTGCCCTATGTAAGCAACACGGCATACATACATGTATCGATACCGCAGGAGCCGGTACCGGGGATTACGAAAAAATATTATCTCTTACTGATCTTGTCCTGATGGATGTAAAGCATTATGACAGCAAAGGATACAGGGAGCTCACAGGATCGGATATTTCCGAATCGGAACGTTTTCTGAGAACAGCCTGCAGCATGAACAAGCCTCTCTGGATAAGACATGTCGTCGTTCCGGGACTTACTGACAGTGAAGACCATTTTAAAGGACTTGAGGAATATCTCAAAACTATCGATAACATCAAACGTATAGAGCTTCTCCCCTACCATATACTGGGAGTGTCGAAATATAAGGCCATGGGTATACCGTACCCGCTGGAAAATATTCCTCCTATGGATGAGTCGGAGCTTAAAGAATGGAATATGCGCTTGAGCAAATTATGTCGATAATATCTTATTATTTTGAAAGGAGCAAATTATCATGAGTATCGATCCAAACTGCAAAGCATGGGAAGGATTCCGCACTGGAGAATGGCGCCATCTTGTAAATGTACGTAATTTTATTCAGAAGAACTATACACCTTATCTCGGTGACGATGAATTTCTGGAGCCGGCAACTTCAAAAACGGAAGCGGTCTGGAAGAAAGCCAAGGCTCTTATCGTCGAAGAAGTACAGAAAGGCATCATCGATGTCGAAACAAACGCCGTATCCGGCATCAACAACTTTGCCCCAGGTTATATAGACCGCGACAACGAAGTGATCGTGGGATTCCAGACAGATGCTCCCCTCAAACGTATAATCAATCCTTTCGGCGGTATGCGGATGGTGAAATCAGCTCTGCAGGAATACGGTTACGAAATGAATCCGGAAATAGAAAAGCACTTTTCACTCTACAGAAAAACTCACAATGAGGGTGTTTTCGATGCATATCCTAAACGCATAAGAGCCGCACGTTCAGCAGGTCTTCTGACCGGTCTGCCTGATGCCTACGGAAGAGGAAGGATCATAGGAGATTACAGGAGAGTACCTCTTTACGGAACAGATTTCCTCATCGAGGAAAAAGAAAAGGATTTCGACATGATAGACGGTCCTATGACTGATGAGCTCATACGGCTGAGGGAAGAAGTGCAGATGCAGATCAGGGCACTCAGGGAGATGGCTAAAATGGCGGCATCATACGGCTGTGACATAACACGACCTGCCGAAAACGCCCATGAGGCCGTACAGAACCTTTATCTTGCATATCTTGCAGGTGTCAAAGAAAACAACGGCGCTGCTATATCACTGGGAAGGACTTCCACATTCCTTGATATCTACATACAGCGTGACCTCGAGAACGGCATAATAAGCGAAGAAGAAGCTCAGGAGCTTATCGATCAGTTCATAATAAAACTGCGCCTTGTAAGACATCTTCGTACTCCTGAATATAACGAACTATTCGGAGGCGATCCTACATGGGTGACAGAATCCATAGCAGGCATGGGAGTCGACGGACGTACACTAGTAACTAAGAATTCATTCCGGTATCTCCACTCACTGACGAACCTCGGAACAGCTCCGGAACCCAATATGACTGTTTTGTGGAGCAAAGATCTCCCTGAAGGATTTAAAAAGTACTGCTCCATGATGAGTATAGAAACAGATTCCATCCAATATGAAAGCGATGAATTGATGCGCCCTATATACGGAGATGACTATTGCATCTCATGCTGCACTTCAGCTATGACAGTAGGAAAGCAGATGCAGTTCTTCGGAGCCAGAGCAAATCTTGCAAAAAGTCTTTTATATGCCATAAACGGCGGCATCGATGAAAAGAACGGAAAGCAGATCATACCTGATATACAGCTTGACACAGACGAGACTCTGGAATATTCAAAGGTGCTTACCAACTATAAAAAGGTGCTCTCATATGTTGCCAGCCTTTATGTGGATGCTATAAACATCATACATTTCATGCATGACAAATACGCATATGAAAGCAGTCAGATGGCGCTGCATGATACTATCGTGGAAAGGCTTGCAGCCTTCGGTATGGCCGGACTTTCCATAGTGGCTGACTCTCTTTCCGCCATAAAATTCGCAAAAGTGCATCCTATCAGAAATGAAAACGGTATCGCAGTTGATTTCTCTGTTGAAGGTGATTTTCCGAAATACGGCAATGACAATGATCTTGTAGATGATATAGCGATAGAAATAGCATCATATTTTTCAGCAGAGTTAAAGAAGCATCCTCTTTACCGCAATGCGATTCATACACTTTCGGCACTTACCATAACCAGCAATGTAATGTACGGCAAAAAAACAGGTACGACACCGGATGGAAGAAAAGCAGGGGAGCCTTTCGCTCCAGGCGCCAATCCTATGCACGGACGCGATATGAAAGGCGCTCTCGCATCTCTCAACAGTGTTGCCAAGATACCATACAGAACTGTATGCCAGGACGGCGTTTCAAATACATTCTCGATAGTGCCTAAGGCACTTGGAAAATCAGATGGTGAGAGGGTGAAAAATCTTACATCAATTCTGGACGGGTATTTTACACAGGGAGCACATCATCTTAACGTAAATGTGCTAAACAGAGATCTGCTGGTGGAAGCTATGGAAAACCCGGAAAAATATCCTACCCTGACCATAAGAGTCTCCGGATATGCTGTCAATTTCAGCAGACTGAGCAGGGAACAGCAGCTTGAAGTCATAAAGAGGACATTCCACGAAGCTATGTAATATAAAAATAATCCGCATACAAAAAGACATGCCGCCGGCTGCCAAATAACCGCAGGCATGTCTTTTTTAACTCTGTATATACTTTTTATTCATTCTCCCGGCGATTCTGCTCAAGCTGTGCTTCCATAAGATCATCCCAGACAAATCCGCAATTTCTGCATTTTGTCCTGTGCCCTGTCTGAAATCCGGCACATCCGCAGCTGACCTCCGCTAGACCCTCAGCTACCGCCTGCTTTATTTCCGGGATCACAAGTGATCTTGCCGATACAACCTTTATAAGATCCTCAGAACCGCACCTGTAACATCGTTTCCCCATATAATCCTCTCCATTCAAACAGCTTTAAAGATAACTCAGAGGATCAACATATGCTCCATTCTTTCTGACTTCAAAATGCAGATGATTGCCTGTGGATGCTCCTGTAGTCCCCACATATGCGATGGTCTGTCCTCTGCTTACCTGCTGCCCTTCATTTACTATTATTGAATTACAGTGTCCGTACAGAGTGACGATGCCGCCGCCATGATCTATCTGAAGATATTTTCCATATCCTCCTCCATCATATTTTCTTGTAAATATGACTTTTCCGGATTCAGCTGCAACAATCCTGGCATTTCCAGGTGCTCCTATGTCTATTCCGGAATGGAATTTCCAATATCCGTATATCGGATGTATCCTGTAACCATAATATGATGTTATATATCCTGATCCATACCCCGGAGTAGGCCATGTCATTGCACCCTCATATGATGATGTACTGCTGTTGCTGATCTCTCCGGAACTGGACTGTGCCGCCAGCTCTGCTGTTATCCTGTCAGCTTCGGCCTGCATCTCATTTATCATCGCTTCGGTTTCAGCATTTTCCTTCGATATTTCTGCTTTTTTTTCAGCTACGCTGCTCATTTCATCTTCCAAAACTCCCTTGGATGCAGTAAGCTCTGCCTGAAGCTTTTCTATTTTCTGTTTCTTTTCATCTATTTCGTTATATGAATCCTGTAAACCCTCCAGGACCTCCATATCGCTTGTATATATCATTCTTACAAGATCCAGGTTCGTAAGAAATTCCGAAAAGCTACGGGAATCAAGAAGCACATCCAGAAATCCTACGGAACCGCTTTTGTACATATTCTCAAGCCTGGCTCCCAGATTTCCGTTCTGTACATCGACCTTTTCCTGAGCTTCCTTCAGCTCGCTTTCCAATGTTTTGAGCTGGCTTTCCCCCTTCTCGATCTCCGTCTGCAGCTTATAAAGCTCGTCCTCAAGCTCCATGATCTGCGCTGCTATTTCCGATTCTTCAGCCTTGCCTTTTTCCAGCTGGCTCTGTTTTTCAGATATGCTGTTCCTTATCTCGCTCAATGATGCTGCATCCACATATGCCGACTGTGCCAATATCATCGCTGCCGCCAGAGCTATTATAATAACGATATCGACAAATAAAATATGAATTTTACTATTGTTTAACGACATTTCAATTCCTCTTTCATAAAAACATAAAAATCCTTCTATATTTTATCATTATTTCATGACATATTCCATGCCATTCACAAAATCTTTACATTTTTCAACATATTTCTGCGTACATCATAGTAAAAATCGCAAATAAAAAAACGGGCTTTTGACACTGTCGTACCATATACCCGTTTTACTATCATTCCATTTTATAAATCATGTGAATGTCACAAGCTCCTGCTCCGGTTTTTCTGCCGCTTTTATCGACTTCAGCTCAAGTATGGGTCCTTCGTCCCATCCGTACATCTCATGCTCTCCATAACCAAATCCGACACACACTCTTACCCAGTCTCCGTGATCAAAGCCATCCGTTTTTCCTTTATCAAAACAGCAGATAAATCCAAGAAACTGTATATCGTCCTCACAGCAAGTCATCACATGACGCCCCGGAATAAAATAATCATTTCCCGCATCACGGCTGGCACAGAATTTTGCCGTAAAATCTATATCCTTACCTGTATAACGGTTTGGATGTTCGATCGCATCGATATACCAGAGTCCGTAATCCATATCATCTATCACCACCGGAGATTTATTGTAATCGAAAGGCATTTCATCTACGGCATTCTCCAGCATCTCACCGTTCTTTCCTTCAAACGCCAGCTGACACTGGGGATTCAGCCCTTTTATCAGCCTTCTGAATCTTATCTTATCTATGTCTTCATCACATCTGTTTATTATTACAAGATTTGATTCTCTGAGAGGCTCCATGAATATTTTTCTCATATTATCGATATACATATCCGCAGTCTGTGCATTCACTGTCGTATAAATACCACCCACATACCAGTCTGCCGGCATTCCGCAGTCGAAAATCTTTTCCGTATCCCACATGCCATTATATTCTATCATTATCTGTGCAGGCTTATAGTCTCTTTCGATCTTCTTCCATAAAATACCGTTTAGGCCTTTCTGATCCTCCACTGTGATCTGTATTATAGAAAAATCAGTGAGAAATTTCTCACTGAGACACTCCTGACCTTCCTCGCATCTCACCAGAACAGTATTTCCCGGCTCCAGGAAACTTTCCTCCTTTACTACCTCATATATCAATGTCGTCTTGCCGCTTTCCAGCAGCCCTGTAAATACGTAAACCGGAATTTCCATCTCATGTCCTTCCTGCGATAAACCGCTTTTCTATTTATGTTTCCGGATCAAAGATCTTTCCCAGAGCATCTTCATCAATATCTGTACCTATGACACATATCCTTCCGATATAGTCAGGTTTGCTTTCCCGTATTTCCGTCTCTTTGGGAACCATATCAAATTCTATCCAGCTGTCATCATCACATTGTACTATTCCCTTGGCTCTCAGAACAGTACCGAAATCTTCGGTAGCAGCCATAAGTCCGAGGATATCCTCCAGTTCACTTCTCGCGAATTTTCTTGCCGTTTCTATTCCCCAGCTCGAAAACACCTCGTCTGCATGGTGATGATGTTCGTGATGGTGATGATGAGAAATCTCATGGTTATGGTGGTCATGGCCCTCATAAT
Source organism: uncultured Eubacterium sp. (assembly GCA_937966095.1). GTDB lineage: Bacteria > Bacillota > Clostridia > Peptostreptococcales > Anaerovoracaceae > Lentihominibacter. The sequence continues at coordinate 58,211 of CALCKF010000102.1, read as the reverse complement.
TCTGTTCCCTAAGCTCATCCAGCACATTTGACACAGCATGCTCATTATCAAGTGCTGCTTTTATAGAATCACCGTCCAGCTGATCCCATGGAGTAGTTACTATAGCAGCATCTCTGTTCTTTTGTCTCAATATACCAATACATCTGGCAAGCTTTTTCTCATCGATATTCTGGGAACGACTGACGAGTATCGTCCCCGCATGTTCTATCTGGTCGTTAAAAAACTCACCGAAATTCTTGATGTACATTTCCGCCTTGTTACCGTCAACAACTGTCACGAGATGTGAAACTTCCACATCTGCTTCATCTTTCATGCTTATGACGGCCTTCGCCACATCTGACAGCTTGCCAACCCCGGACGGCTCTATAATTATCCTGTCAGGATCATATTCCACGCTGACCAGCTTCAGAGCTCTTGCAAAATCTCCAACAAGAGTGCAGCATATGCAGCCTGAGTTCATTTCCGTCACTTCTATCTCTGCATCCTTCATAAAACGGCTGTCAATGCCTATCTCACCGAATTCGTTTTCTATCAGCACTATCTTCTCATCCTTGTACACCTTGGATATCAGTTCTTTTATGAAAGTTGTCTTTCCGGCACCCAGAAACCCTGATATTATATCTACATTGACCATAGCAATCATTCTCTCCTTACAATCTTATCACACGTTCATTATATCACATATGCAGCTGCCGCCACATATGAATTGCAGCTATACTTCTATTGCTTTCATGCAGCCGATCTGTTTACAGTGCCGCATAACTGATCAAACTCTTTAAGTTTTTCCTTAGCTTCCTCGCTGATATTCTCAGGCACTTTTACTTCTACCGTAACATAATGACTTCCGTGCTTTGACGGATCCTTCATGGAAACTATCCCCTTATCTTTTATCCTCAGTTTTGTTCCCGACTGAGTACCCGGAGCTATCTTGCACATAACCTTGCCTTGAAGTGTCTGTACAGGTATTTTTCCTCCGATCACAGCAGTAGAAAACGGAATATATACAGTTGAGTAGACATCCATACCTTTTCTCTCCATATCAGGCCTTGAAGCAACTTTGACTTTAAGAAGAAGATCTCCGGCTTTTCCTCCGTTCACTCCCTGTGTGCCTCTTCCCTTAAGCCTTACGCTCTGACCCGTATCTATACCTGCAGGTATATGGACTTTTATAGAACTGCTCTTGCCCGTCGACTGATCTTTTAAATTTATATATTTGTCACATCCGAAGGCTGCTTCATTAAATGATACCTCTATGTCCGCAGTCGCATCAGCGCCATCCTGTTTCATCTCTCTCGATCCGAACCCTGAAAATCCGCCTGATGAAAATCCACCTGAAGAAAATCCGCCTCCGAACAGATCTTTCAGTATGTCATCCATATTACCTCCTTCAAAATGATATTCCCGGTAATTTCCGCCGGTATTCCCTGCGCCTCCAAAATCGCCAAATCCGCTGAAACCGCTCCATGCGCCTCCGGCTTCCGCGCCAGGCGCGCTGCCGTCAAATGCACTATGTCCGAACTTATCATAGAGTTTTTTCTTTTCCGGATCATTCAGCACAGAGTAAGCCTCCGATATTTCTTTGAACTTCTCCTCCGCTTTGGCATCGCCTCCATTGGCATCAGGATGGTATTTCTTCGCCAGCTTCCTGTAGGCTTTCTTTATATCGCTCTGTGAAGCGCCTTTCTTTATGCCCAGCACTTCATAGTAATCTCTCTTCGCTGCCATTATCCATCACCTCATTCCTGTTTATATGACAATACCCCGCCGGAGCATCCCACGGGGTACATATCATGCCGTCAATTACTATCCCTCAATAGAGATGTAACGTTTTTTATCTTCAATTTTTTTAACATCCTCCTTAGGGACATCGAAGGAAAGAACTCCGTTTTCGTACTTAGGATGTATATCATCTTCGGTAACATGATCACCTACATAAAAGCTCCTGCTCATGCTGCCCGCATAGCGTTCGCGCCTTATATAGTTGCCGTCCTCATCCTTCTTGTCGTTATCCAAATCCTTAGCGGCACTGATTGTCAGATATCCGTTTTCCAGTTCCATCTTGATTTCATCTTTCTTGAATCCCGCAAGATCAACATCGATCTCGTAACATCCATCCTTTTCCTTTACGTCCGTTTTCATCAGATTCTGTCCATGTTTACCGTACAGTCTCTTCTCCATATTAGAGAATGAAGGGAAAGTAAAGTCGTTCATAAAATCATCAAATATATTTTCTCCAAAAATCTTAGGCATCATCATATGTCATCGCTCCTTCCGATTTATAATCATTTTTATTTTTTAGAACCTTTTTCTTTGTTCTGATTATATTATAGCACTTTTGTTAGCACTGTCAAGAGGTGAGTGCTAATTTTTTTAATATTTTTTTGGAGAACACCCGAAAAAGCTTGATTTTACGGGATTTTTCGAGCTTTCCAATTTTTTGATTTTTTCAAAAAATGGCTTACTACACCATTTTTACACCATTTCTACACCATTTTCAGAATCAGGGACGTCCAAAATTCCCTGTAAATTCAAGGAAATCTGAGTTAATTTACTACACCATCAAAAGCAGAAAAATCTGATTTTTTTCATGTTTTTCACCATCATGCCCTTAAAACCTCCAATGCCGGGACAGAAATTCCCATCACATAATCTGCACCAAATCCATCTTTGCAATCTCTTTTTCGATCCTGGACCGGTCTGTGATATGATTATAAACTTCCATCGTGACACTGATGTTCGCATGTCCCATTACATACTGAACAACCTTCATATCCAGATCCGTCTCGGCCATCCGGGTACAGGCCGTATGTCTGAGTATATGGGCGGAAATATGCGGCAGCTCTTCCGGCTTTCTCCTCTCCCGCTTTGCCCGCTCATTTTCTTCCTCATTATACGCCTTCACAATATCCCGGAGAATAAAGTTCACGGTAGTGGGCATCATAGGACGCCCGCTCCTGCTCATGAATACGAAATTCGAAAGCCCTTCGATTTTCACATCCCTTGGAATTCCCATCTGAAAATTCAGCCGTCTCTGGGTCTCAAAGGCTTTTGCCACCATCTTGCTCATGGGTATCTCCCGGATCCCGGCTTCTGTCTTCGGCATGGTCACATGAAAATCACACCCGTCTCCATAGTTCTTATAGATCAGCTGATGATTCACGTATACGGTCCTGGTCTTCAGATCTACATCCTTCCAGGTGAGTCCGATCAGCTCCCCACATCGGAGTCCGGTTCCGATCATCACCTGCAAAAGCGGCAGATAGATATGGAATACCTCGCTGTTCTTTACATAGTTCAGCAGATTTTTCTGCTGGTCAAAGGACAGGGCGGTGCGTTTCTTTTCTGGTTCCCCATAGTCTCCCAGCGTTCTCTTGGCCGGATTCTTCCGGATGATATCGTCATCTACAGCCACCTCAAAGCTCGGTAAGATCATATTATGGAGAAACTTAATGGTACTGTGGGAATATTTCTGTTTGCTCAACCGGGAATAAAACAAGCGTACATGAGATGGTCTTACCTGTACCACTTTCATCTGTCCGAGTTCGTTCCTCACAAGACTGTTCCACATCCTTCTGTAATTGGCCTGTGTACTCTCTGCCAGCTTTCTGGTATCCATGTGGATCTCAAACAGGTCATTGAGAGTCATGTTCTTGCATTGAGTATCGGTCATAATTCCTTCGCTCTGGTCTTTCTCAATCTCTTTTTCTTTTTTCCTGAGTTCAGCCAGATCCGGAGAATAAACAGCCAGGCGTCTGCCGGTCCGTTCATCTTTGTACCGGTACATATAGAGTCCATCCTTGCGCTGGGATTCCCCGGTCCTCAGATTTCTTCATCTATTGTCTTTTCTTGCCACAAAACCATTCCTTTCTGGAACAGTTCAGCCATCTGGTGCCAGGAGACGGATTTATGCTTGCATAAAAATCCGGTGACTGACATCCAGATGTGATGAGCGCCCGTGAATGAGCAAAACAATGGCGACAGCCATCATTAGCACGTAAGTGCGGTTTTGCGAATGGCGCGTGCTGAACTGTTACTTCTGTAATACTCACACCTCCCTGTTGTGGGGAATGGTCTTGTCCTGTCTATGAAAAGTATAGCACAAAACCAACCCCACGCACATTCGTGTTGCTCTATTCCGCTATTGCTTCCAGGTATTTTTCCACTTTCTGTACGGAATACAATACCCGGCGGCCGATGGTGATCCGGGCTCCCGCATCTTCCGCAATCTTCCTTGCAGTCATCTGTCCGCAGGAAAGCATAGCGGCCAGACCTTCAATATCCACTGCCAGACGGCAGCTGCTCTCTCTTTCTTTTGTCTGTCTCATTTACCTCATCTCCTCCTTTACTCTTTTCTGCATCCGTCCCAGCTTTTCCTGAGCTGTACGTTTCCGGAAACTCTCCCCTTTAAACTGAACCGGCACGCACATCTCCAGCAGCCGGTCATAAATCCTGGCATGCGCTGTATCCTGCGGATTCTTTAACTCCTGCAGTGTCAGATTGGTCGTCGCGATCAGGGGCTTCCCACTCCGATATCTGCCATCGATCACCGCATAGATCTGTTCCAGTCCGTACTCTGTCCCCCGCTCCATTCCAAAATCATCCAGAATCAGCAACGGAACTCTGCACAGATTTTTTATGTATGTATTCTTCTCTGAAAAATTAGCAGACAGATCATTCAGCACTTCCGCAAAATTGTTCATACGTACTTCTATCTCCTGTTCCAACAGTGCGTTGGCAATACAGCCCGCCAGAAAACTTTTCCCGGTTCCCACTGCTCCCCAGAAGAGGTATCCTGTATTTTCCGCCTTCATTGTTTCCCAGTCTTTCACATAAAGCTTTGCAAGCACGGTATTTTCGGAAAGTCCCTTATCATTCTTAAATGTCCATTCCTTCATGGATCTATCCGAGAAACAATGTTCCTTCAATTCTCTGACTACAGCTTCATGGCGCTGCTGTTCCCGGTACTGTTCCTCTTCTTTTCTCTTTTGCCTCCGGCACTCACATTCACGCGGATGTTTTTTTATTCCCAAAACTCCGACTTTTTCCTGATTGAAATAAGCCTCCTTCGGTTCATGGCATTGTCCACAATACAGAAGCCCGTCTTCTCCGATGTAATCTTCCCCGGTTCTTTCTCCCGATTGCATCATGTTCTTTACTGTTTCTTCTACCACCTTGTTCATAGACTTTCCTCCTCACTGCAGGTATACTCCGGAATGGTTTTTACCGGAGCTGACCGTTCTGCCCATCTTCTCAAGGTAACGGCATGATCAGCATATTGCCTTCCACTGGAACGCATATAACTGGACAGCTCCTCGATCAGCCTGTCTAATTCCCGGATCTCCTGTTTCAATTCTCCATATTCTGTTTCGGAGAGAAACACATTGTGATATTCGCCATAGGCAGAGCGCGCTTCTCTCTCTTTATTTGTTTGACTATATATCAAGTAACTATTATTTAAGTAATTAGGGGATACTTTTCTATCCATCACAGGGACAGGTTTCTTTCCCTCATAAGTATCATCTTCTTTCCCTTTGAGGGACACTTTTCTATCCTTCACAGGGAAACTTTTCTTTCCCTCTGCCGGGATTTTGATATACAGCAGATTCGGTTTTGAAAATCCCTGTTTTTTTCTCACCAGAAGTCCGGCTTCTTCCAGTTCATTCAATGCCTTTTTTACAGTCATGTGACTCTTTCTAAGATCGTCATCCAGATAAGCAATGGGATAAACCACAAAAATGTGGCCTTCCTCATCCTTCCACCCTGTCTTCCTGGAAAGGCTCGCCCGATCCAGCAACAGAGCATACAGAACCTTGGCTGTCTGAGTCAGATTCATCCCCAGCAGAAACCGTGGGTAAGGAAGATACACCGGAATCTGGGTCTGATCCGTCATGTATACCATTTGATCTTTATTCTTCACATCCATCCTTTTGTTTCTGTCTGATCTTCCGCCGACGGCTTCGCTTGGATTCATAGCTGGGGCAACAGACAATCACAGTCCGGAAACTCTGCTTGCAGTCTCCAACACATTTCCTACAGGTATCATTGTGGGCGATGCGCCCTCTTTCATTGAGAAAAAAAGCCAATTCCTGTTTTCTTTTCTTGCTCATTCTCGGCACAGACATTCCTCCTTCCTGCCATCCTGCCAGTACCTGGTACAGGACAGCGAAATATGGTCGCGTTTCGGTATCATTTTTTGCATTTTTTGCCCTTTACAACAGGCTTTTTTGACCTCAAATATATTTGCCTGGGGTTTATCCTATCTGACGGCAGAAAACGCTGTTTGGTCGTGTTTCGGTATCGTTTTGGAACAATTCATCTGGACTACTTTAACCGCCCCGATAATCCCGTTCAAAATCCCCTGCCATCTTCAACACTTCTTCCCTGAGTGCAAACAATTCCGCAATACAGTGACGGATTTCATCTTTCATAGCCAGTGAACGCTCCCCGCCCGTATTGAAGTACCGTGCGATCTGATTCAGGTTCACACCGATCTTTCCATATGCCCCCACCAGACTTCGCAGTTCTTCCATATCGGCGACCACTTCTACCCGATGCACGATTTCCTTTTCCACCAAAAGTTTCCGCAGGTATTCGGATCTGGACACCCCCAGGATCTCCGCCTTCCTGTCCAGAAGTTCCAGCTCAATATCGGACAGCCGGACTCCGACAAAATGCGGGTGGTTCAGTTCCCGGTCTAATCTCTTTTTTCTCATGGCTCCTCCTTTCTTCTCTTTTCTGTTACTTCAGTAACATCACAAATTGGAGAACCGGCAGTCCTGCCGGAATCTTCCTTTTGTGCTGCGTCCCACTTTCCAGTGGACGCCAATATCTGCCAGACCGGCAGATCATCGAGGGTATGAGGAATCGAAATCCCAAGCAAGAGCCCTACACAGGAAAACACGATAGTGTATTACGGGGTGGATCTTGCTCTGGGAAAATCCCCATCAAGAGCTCAACCTGTAAGTTAGTGGACTGCCAGGAATGGCATAACCGCTTAACACGGGTGGATCTTGCTCTATAATATCTACCCCCTCACTTAACGTAACCGGGAGCGGCCATTATACAGGGTCAAAAAGAAATAAATTTTATTCTTATCAACCAGATCCGCTCTTATCTTTTTTATTCTTTAAAGATCCCCTCACTTAACCCAATCGTCAGAGGCAGAAATACAAGGGATTCTAAAAATCTTTTTAATTTTCTTCTTCAAAAAATATTTCCCCTCACTTATAGAAAGGAAATCCGAGGATTATACAGTGTTTGGAGATAGGATATTTAAAAAAGGCAAAAAAAACGCACCCAGTTTCAAACTGAATGCGTATCGTCCATATTCACTTATGATTGAAAATACATTTTATTATATTGCATCTTCTCCGTATTTTTCCCGGATTCTTTGACATAGATCTTTCCAGCCAGCATCTAATTCTTCCGGGGAAGATTCTGGTATATCTATATCTGCATATTTCTCGTTTACTTCATCTTCTATTTTCTGGGCGTAAACAGACAGAAAGTCCGGATACTCAAGTAACATCCTATAAAACAAATCATCCGCAGCCGTTCCCAGTTCCATGCAACAATCCAGGATAGAATCATAAATCTCTTGTGTCATGGGAATTTGACAATCTATCGCTGCTAATTGTTCATCTGTGAATTCAAATATCTCAATAAAAAATTTACATAGTCTCTTATTTATTTTTTCCCCTTCATGCATAATAGGATCCTCCCGTTCACATATCTATTATATAGTATTGTGAATATCTCCACAATACTGTTTTCCAACGGTAGACCCTATAATTGAATTATCTTTAAACGGAAAGGGGTGTTCAATATGATAGATTTTAGTCCACTATGGGAAACCATGGAACAAAAAGGGATCACTCAGTACCAGCTTTTAAAAAGCGGTATCGATAATAAAACCTTGGATTCTCTGAAAAAGAATAAGAACATTACACTGAACACCCTGGAGAAACTTTCAAGAATTTTGGAATGTGATGATTTGAATAAAATCGTGAGATTTCATAATTAAATTAACAGCTACTGAATAATATATTCAAAATCCTTTTCTATATTCTCCATTTAATAATTCGCTAACTTAATGGATTTTTCTTGTTCATTTTACCAATTGCCTATGAATAAACATCACGACATTATTGCAAAAAACTTTTCTTTCTCTTTTTAGTATCTATCCATTCCCTATTTTTACTCAAAACTTTCTCAAGGTATTCAATTTCAATATTGTACCCATCTCATTTTTCTGCACTCCTCATTAAATTTGCTTCATATTTTATCGGTTTAGCAATTAATTTGCTTAAATTCTTTAATGAGAATATACATGCCTGGGGCAATTCAGGAAAATTTTGTTCTGATAATAATTCATAATACTTAAACGGTGCAAACCAAAAAATAAAATCCGCACTCACCCGTTTTATAACTTCTACAAAAGCCTGATCAGCAAACCAATAATGTGGGTACCCTTTAATCACATGCTGATTTATAAGAGATTCAGATTCAATATAGCCACTCGACTCATCAAAAACCAAAAATATCGTCTTGTATCCCGGATGGTTTTTACGATACAAACCAATGCTTTCATTGTGTTGCATAACTACACGTCTAAAGTTGTTTAAATAAAAACTATAATTATGATCTTCATTTGTAGGTAAATCAGTTATAGCATTCACCATTATAGATTTAACATTTGGAAAAACATCAAGTATTCCACTCTGTTTAATTTCTTTTTGTATTCTACTTTCCCGCATATTTGTAGGATTAATAATCTTACCGTCTTTATTTACAAATGCGTGATCATCTATCCTCATCACATCCATCATAAATCCTAATCTATCATTATAAAAATCAGGTGGCGGGTCAGACTTTCCAGAAGAATTAATCCAATCTTTCCATTTGTCACTATTATATATTGACTGAAAAACTTCCGCTTCTTCGTCACTGGATGTTGCAAGTAAAACTGATTCTGTTTCTAAATTTTGTACTTTCTCTATTATTTTTAACTCATCATCAAAATAATTCATAATACTGGTCTCCTATACTCCAGTTCTTTCGAAAACTCTACTGACTTGTCAATCGCTGCCTACTTCTCTATCTCAATTTCCTAAAATTCCTCTTTCACAGCAACTTAAATAAACAAAGAATACACAGAACTTTGGGATTATACCAGTAATCCTTACAATTCCTTTTTTATCTTTTCAATTAATCCCACATCTGCTGGCAACCACTCTACACTGTACAACTTCTCTTTTGTCAGCCATTTAGCTGCTTCATGCTCTTTCAACTCCAATCCACCTTTCACAATATCGCACCAAAAGCAGTCCATAGACAGATGAAAGTTCGGATAGTCGTATTCGATTGTATCAATCAGTTCTCCCACATTGATATCGGTATCCAACTCTTCTTTGATTTCTCTGGCAAGGGCCTGTTCAGGTGATTCTCCAGTCTCAATCTTTCCTCCAGGGAATTCCCATCCATCCTTGAATTCTCCATATCCTCTTTGGGTGGCAAAAATTTTATCATCTTTTCTAATTACCGCTGCTACTACACGTACAGTCTTCATCACATTTCTCCATTCTGTTTCTTTTAGTTATTCTTACGTTTTCTACCATCAATCACTCACAATATAATCATAGATATCACTTCTTACCGGCACGTCTAATCGATAGTCTATCTCAAAGGCATTGTCCTTTGTTTTTTCCATGTAAATCTGTCTCGGAGTTCCCTCTGCAAAGATTTCCCCCAGAAAATAGAACTCTTTTGCTTCATTATCATCCTTATTTTTTCTGACAAACAGAAAAATCCGATTATTTTTATCCTCTTCAGACTGCTTGTAAATATGAACAGCATCGCTGGATGTAATTTTTCTTGGATGTTTGGAAAGTGCAATTAAATGACTTTCCGATACAAAACGATCTTCATAAGCAATTGCATCTTCTGTTTTGTAGTAATTAATAAATACAGGAAGCGTCTTCGTATCACTATCATAATAATAGCCTCCAATATTCTGAGCATTTAAGTTTTTGTTCCAGTTAAGCAAACGACATACATCTTCATATGTATATTTTTGATATAATGTGAAATTGGTATCTCTATAAATTTGTCCATACTTTTCCTTCCACTGTTCTATACCAAAATCCAACAATTCCAAGATCATCTGCCTAAAGTTTTTATTCAAGAGTGCCTTCTGAAATTTTGAGGAAAGAGAATAGCTTCCATCTGTATTTTTTTCTACAAGATCACAGTCCGAATATTTACGCCGCTCTTCTTCTTTCGGAAATTCATTTTTCAGATTGCGGATCACCGATCTCTCTACCTGTTCATTCATGCCAACATGATATTTTTCCTGCAGGAGCTTCCGATATTGCAAAAGACGATTTTCCCTACTGATCAGCATTCTCAGCATTTCCAGCTCATGAATTCTTTTGTAAGCTATCAGTTTCTTTGAAAAATATTCTATTATAATTTCTTCCTGATTCGTCAGATGCACCTGATATTCTGTTTCATATTTTTTCAAAAAGTTATGATAAGATCCACACTTTTCAAAAATTTTTGTCACGTCTACAGATCCGAATTTTTTAAAATCCCCTATTGTTGGAATCCTTCCCAATTTATATTTCAAAGTTTTATAAGATTCTCTAAGCAGCTTCATATCATTGGTTCTTGCTGTATCAATAGACGCATAGATTCTCTTTTTTGATATTTCATCAAAGTGAATAGTAGAACTTCCCGGTATAACTCTGGCTCCTTCTCTGATGTAACGGCGCATTGCGTCTTTGTTATAGCTTCTGTCCCCAGACAAAGCGATAGGAATCATAAAGTTGTTCATATAATTCCCAATGAAATCAAGAATCACTACATATTCTTTTCCTTCATATTTTCTGAGTCCTCGGCCTAACTGCTGTATAAACACTACCGGAGATTGAGTCGGTCTTAGCATAATAACCTGATTGATTTCCGGGATATCGACACCTTCATTAAAAATGTCTACGGTAAAAATGTAATCCAGCTGATCCTCACCATCTTCATCATTTGTCAGTCTGGCAATCACACTTTCACGTCGTTCCTGAGTATCTTCTCCAGTCAGAACCTCCGTTCTCAATCCACGCTCATTAAACTTTTTCGACAATTCTTTTGCCTCATCTTTTCGGCTGCAGAAAATCAGCCCTTTTACTCGGTCTCCGCTAAATCCATAATAATTTGCCTTGTCAATCACATAATCGACTCGGGCATCAGAAATCAGATTCAAAAAGTTCTTTACGCCCGCATTATCATCAAATACTTCTCCATTTATTTCCAAATCTGTAATTCCAAAATAATGGAAAGGGCATAGTAAATCTTCCTCAAGAGCCTGCTGAAGACGTATTTCATAGGCAATATGATGATCAAAAATCGAATAGATATCATACTGATTGGTATCCGGACTAGCAGTCATTCCCAGCCAGAACTTTGGCTTGAAATACTGCATAATCTTCTGGTAGCTCTCTGCACCCACATGATGACATTCGTCCAGAATAATAACATCAAAGTCCTCTGGACTATAATGAGACCTAATTTCTTCTTTCGACATCATCTGCATAGTGGCAAATAAAAATTCTACCCCCAACTCTCTGCTATTTCCTGATAAAAGTCCGTAAGTTCTTGATGATCCAAAAACTCTTTTGTAACTTTTCAATGTCTGCTTGGCAATCTGCTCTCTGTGAACAATAAACAGAGCCCTTCTTGTCCCCATCTCCCGCAGCATAAATGCGGAAGCCAGGGATTTTCCTGTCCCTGTACTACTTAAAAGAAGAGCTTTATCTATGTTCTGTGCTCTCATTTCCATTACATTTTTCACAAAAGCGACCTGCATCTTATTGGGCTTTAACCGATAATTTTCAAGCTCTACGACCTGCTCTGATACCGCCTGCTGCTTCTGCTTACGAATCATTTTTTCATTCAGATACTCTTGACGGTAAGCATCAATAAAATCTTCAAAAGCTAAGGAATGCTCATCCCGCCATAACTCATCGAATTCCTGTAAAACTGACTGCGTCAACTCACCCTGTTCTGTAGAGACAATTTTGGTATTCCACTCTTTGTTCTTTGTAATGGCACTGAGTGTCATATTGGAACTTCCGATAATAATCCGATAAATTTCTTCTTCACGAAAAATATATCCCTTTGTATGAAATCCGCCGGTTTCTGCACCAGTAACAAACATTTTCAATTCGATGTTTTTTAATCCTGCCAGCTTTTCCAGGGCCTCTGGTTCACTGAACATAAGATAATTTGTCGTCAGGATTTTCCCCGGAATATTTCTTTGTTCCAGATCTTTTAAAGTCTGAAGAAGTGGCGTAATTCCGCTCTTGGTAATAAAAGCGACACTGATAAAAAATTCTTCACATCTTTGTAATTCTTCTTCAATTGAAACAAGAACTTTTTTCCCAAGCTTATAATTATTTGAAATAAATTCCGGTCGATATGCCAGATTAGAATTTATAGTATGATCCAGATATGCTGTCTGGATTGCTGTCTGCAATGTTGTTATTTTATCATTATGTAACTGCATTACCAGTAACCTCCTCGAGGTTTTATAATCGTAAATATTGTATCATAATTTATCTTTTCCCACTAATGATAGAAGTTCTGTTCATGGCTAAAATTTTTCTATCCCAATCTGAGGATCACATTCATCCACCAAAATCCTTTTCTTCCACTTGCATCCTCTGTATACCACAACTGCTCCAGCTTCAATTTTTTATTTACCGTCAGGATTTTCTCTACCAGCTGTTCAGTAAACTCAAGAAAAAAACGTCCCTCCTCCACTTCTCCTGTGGAAATTCCATTTTTCCCGGAAATGTATATAATTCCATTATCATCCAGATACTGATCGATCTTTTCAAAAAACTGCAGTACTTCTTCTTCCTGCAGATGAATCAATGACGCACACGCCCAGATCCCGTCATACCGTTCCGTCGGCCGATAGTTCTGGATATTTGAACATACAATTTCTCCAGAAAAAACTTTTCGGATTTCTCTGCAGAGATTCTTCGACGGTTCCAATGCTGTGACCTGATACCCCTGTTTCTGGAAATAACATGCATCGCGTCCGCTACCGCTTCCCACATCCAGAATCTTTGCTCCTTTTTTTAACAGGAGCCGAAATCTTTGATACTGTTCTGACATATCAGCGAAAAATGTTTCTGCCGCATAGCGTTCCGCATTGCTTTCGTAGTAGTTGCTCATCATCTTATGTCCTCAAACTCCAACTGGAAAATCCCATACTTTTTGCCGACTGATAGACCGGAAACATCACCTCTTCCAACCGCCCGGAAAACTCCCTTTCCGACAGACCACTCTGATAAAGTTTATGTCTGATCTCCTGATTGTTCAGATGCTCCTTTGCGCATTTGTTAAAGACTTTATGTACTTCCGGATATTCCCACATCAATTCATAGGACAAATATTCCATTTTACATAATAATGGAAAATACATATTCCAGTCCGGAAGGCTGTTGCTTTTACTGCTGTTGATACTCCGGGTTGTGGGCGTCAGATTCCACAATTCATCATGTGCCACATAAGACCATGGTACAAAATGATCAATGGAAATATTCTTTTCACTGAGTGGAATGTCCCCATAGATTTCGCAGACAGGTTTTATGGAAACAAGCATTTTCCAATATTTTTTCACCTTTTCCAGGTTCCGCTCTTTCGGCGGATAAAGCTTGTCCACGATTCCCGGAACGCTGGGATTCCTTCTCTGAAGATATTGGATCAGATTCAATTCCACCCAGCCTTGTATGATTTCATAATTACGGTCAATATAATCTGCCCATTCTTCCTGTATCTGGATTTGAGTGTTCAGACCACTGAATTGCAAAAAATAATACATCAGCCTTTGTTCCTGATTAATTCTTTCCGCTAGATTTTTACCTGATCTGTTCCATTCTTTTCCTTTCATAGATTCCATAAAAGGCGCCTGTAAACGATAGGGAACATTGTAAGATAACGTCCGTTTCATGGCTAAAACTTCTTTATCTTTACATGTCTTCACATACTCCAGAACAACGTCTTTCTTCTCACAGGATTTCATATTACTGATCTCACCCAACCGGTGAACCAACCGTTCCAGTGCATCATTAGGGCCAAGATTCAACCGGTACTCCAAAACCATATACCAGGCATCTGCGATCATTTCATCAATCAACGTTTCAAATGTAATTGTTTTCTGTCCTTCTTTTATTTTCCGTGCGATTGCCTGAAACCAGAATAATTTGTAACACTCGCTTTTGTTATCAAACAATCTGGAAAAATGGGCAATATCCAATATATCAGAATGTGGCAGCTGCATGTCATTCTCCCAGTTCCGTATATTTCTCTTTATGTCCGTATGCTTTTTCTACCGGATATTTTTCTGCATTCCGCTTTACCTTCTCCTGAATGATCTCATCCATATCCAGTCCGCAGGTATCCGCCATTAAAATACAGTAATTCAGTACATCCGCAAGTTCTTCCCTGACCTTGTCTTTTTTCTCTTCACACCAGACATCATCCGCGCTCCACTGAAATACTTCCAGCAGTTCCGCCGCCTCCAGGCTGATGGAAATAGCCAGATCTTTCGGATTATGAAACTGTTTCCAGTTCCGATCATCTCTGAATTTTAATACTTGCTCTATCGTTTCCTTTGTCATCTTTCACCCTCGCTTTTCCGTGTCTCCAGACATTTCTTCAAATAAGCTGACAGCCTTTGATCTGTACAATATACATAGCAACCTTTCATACCGCGTGTCATTAATGTCCGATATGTATTTTTTATGATTTCGTCCGCTTCTTTATTCGCCAGCTCCGGATTCTCTTTATACAGTTTTTTAATTCCCTTCAAAGACTGGTCTGTTCTGGCTCTTTTTGTAAAATCTGTAACGACCATTCCGTTTTCATATCGCATATCGTCCCCAATGATGACTCCCACATAATCGAATTCCAATCCCTGGGAGGTATGGATACATCCCGCTTCATGAATGGAATCTTCGTCAATGGCAAACGTAGTAGTATTTTTCAGATTCCAGCTGATTTCAAAATCTCCGATTTTTATATCATGTACTGATGGATCATTGACTCCTTCTTTTTTCCAGTTCCAACAGTAACCAGCCAGAATTCTCGCTCTGTTATGCGATGTACGATTTCTTTCAATAATCAACTCCTGCATTTTTGCCGGCGAATCAAGAATTCGGATATCATAATCGATATCCTCCATATCAAAGTTTGCCGTATCACGAATTTCCAGCGTATGATCCAACCAGGCGAGGTATCCATCGGAACCGTTGCACCTGAACTGAGACACCAGTTCCATCTCTGTAACCTGAGCTTTTTCCTCCTCCGCCCATTTTCTAATCTCGTCTACCCGTCCTATATCCTGGAGTGTAACTCTTTGGCTTTCATCAATAAAGAACACACTGCATTTCGCCGCATGAATAATTTCTTTAATCTGGTTTTCTCCCATGTTATGGAACATTCCTGATTTCTCATTCAAACGGTGTGCTTCATCTACAAGGATCGTATCAATCATATTATTAGCGGTTTCTGTGTAAATACCTGAACCCTTGAACATATTATCGACACTGCTTTTCCTGATGCTTCCTTTTAACTTTTTCCGATACACATTTCTTGGTGCTGAATTTTTGGATACATACTGGCAAAACTGATCCTCTTTTGTTAATTCAGCCAGGAGATTTACCGCTACCACACTTTTCCCTGTTCCTGGACCGCCCTTTACAATCACAACCCGCTTTTTATCATCTTGGACAGACTGTCTGGATTCATTCAGGATTTCTTCGTAAACAACCTTCTGTTCATCCAGCATAATAAATTCACGGTTGCCTTTCAGCATTTTTGCAATGGAATCCTGAAGACTTTTCGATGGTTTAATACGTCCCGAATCAATCTTGTAAATCAATTCCTTATTATCGCCAGTTCGTATACTCTTTTTAATGAAATCTCTCAGCTTTGTGACTTCCCCGCGTGTAAATGCCGGTGCATCTTCCAGATAAGTTTTATACTGTTCATCATCAAGCGGATCCTGATTATGCCGTCTGTAATTGTGCAGATAAGCGCACGGAAATATGGAAACCATTCCTTCCTGTACAGAAGCATTGTAATCACTGATCAGCATTGCATATGACCATGCCTGATATGACAGATGAACTACTTGTCTCACAGCATTTCCGGTATATGTCTGCACCAGACCGTCCCGCCCCGGAATCGCCTCCAGCTCGTCCCATTGCTTCAGTTCAATTAAAACAACATTTGCCTCTTCTTTTTTCCCATAACCGGATATCAGAAAATCCACCCGTTTGGACGTCTGTGGAATATTGTACTCGATAGCAATTCCTGCATCAGATGGAATGTCCTGATCATTCAATACCTTATACATATATTCCATGGAATTTTCCCATGCACGGAATTCATTCTTCGCTGTATGGCGATGCATTCTTTCATAAATATTGTTCTCTATTTCTACGGCAATTGTATCCTGCTCTACACTCGATAAAAAATTGGCTTTTGTTCCTTCATAAATCAGCATCTAATTCTCCCATATTGATATCATTTATACTTTATCATTTAATTAATATTCCATTTGACAATATAATTCTAAAATCATCGCATAAAAAATAAATATTATCGAAGTATTATATCTTTCTAGTGTTCTCTTCTTTCTAATGTATCCTGAACTCATCCAGTATCACAGCAGCTTCCTCCATATTAAATTCTACCAACAGTTGTAAAAATTCTTCAAATGCCCTCGTTAGGTCGTTGTCGGATTTAATTTCGTCATTAAAATCTAAAAATGCTTTTGTAATAATCTTATTGATTATTTTTTCAGTTTCTTGTATTTGTTTTTCACAATATAATAGATTAGCTTTCAGTTTCCTGAGCGATATATTTAAAGGAATCAAAACCTGTGGCAAAAGCTCCTTAATATGCAGTTGATCTATTATATATATAAGATTCTTAAAATGATACCAACCATATTTAGACCATACTTTATTTAAAAACATTTTATCTCTATATGAATACCTCGTAGGAAGTTCATTCCAGTCATGCATATGGAATTTTCCCAGAGTTAAGAAAAACATCGTATAAAGACGATTCCTCACTTTTTCATTGGCAACAGAATTAATTTTATCTTCCATACACTTTATAATTTCTTCGCATCGCCTTCTAACTTCAGCATTGTTATATCCATCAAAATATACGACCAGCACATAACTTGAAATATCATCATACAATTCATAAATATCGGAATTCATTTTTTGATAATCAAGCGAGGAAAATAACAAGTCTATTACTGGAGAAATGTCGTGACTACTTGTCATCTCCTTTTCGACAAAAGATTTGACCTCACTAATAGCGTATACATCCAAATACTCATGATAGTTTTCTACACATGAAACGATAGAAAGTATATATGGATACATTTTCCCCATTAGAAATCTAAAATCTGCGTTTTCCAAATTCAAACCACACTGCGATAGATAACACAAAGTTTGAATATCACACTCTTCAATATTCCAGTCTGACAAATCATTATCTAATTCTTGTAACAGAAACTTATCAATAATCTCCTCACGTCTGCTTTGATAAAGCTCTATATTTTTTTCTCTAAAAATTTCCTTTACCCAAACAGGTGGTTTCATCATATTAGGTTGATAATCAATTTCTTTACCAATTGCATTAAGATTAGAAACATTATATTTATAGCAATCCATTTTATCTTTTGAAAGTTCAATAATAGTATTAAAAAAACATTTTGCTAAACCTTCATTCTGTGTCAAATACTCCTTCAATTGACTTGCGATTCGATAAATTATACCTTGGTCTCCTCTATCCAAAAGGCAAGCAAGCATTTGTCGTTTCAATTTATTTTTTACGGTGGCATCTAATTCAAATTCAACTTGCTTAAAAAGAATTTTAACAAGACTTATTTCAAATACAAAAGATCCATTATTTAGAATACTCTCTATACCCTCTATCCAAATGTTGCATAATTCAGATCGTTTATCGATTGTTATTTCATCACTTTTCAATGCATATGCTATTATCATCACAAAAGTATGTTGTAATTGTCCAGGAACATCGGACTTTTCAATTAATAATTCTAATTGATTAATAGTATTGAGACACTCTTGCAATCCAAACTTTCCAGTAGTCATTAAAGAACTACAATTTTCAATTATATTTTGGAATGTGTGTCTTTCTATGTTATATTTACTACGACTATTCTCCTCTATAATCCTCTTTGCTTCACCCGTGATCTCTGGAATAATTGCATAAGTATGGTCATCTACCGGACTCATAGTTGCATTTCTCAGATCCATTTTTTGAATTTGCAAATTAATTTCTGCAGATTCACCTTCATTAGGGGTAATCGAATATAAGTAATCAAGAATGTTTTCCGCCTGTTCTCGATACGGTTCTCCTATTAATTGCATTTTTAAAACATAATCTTGTAACGAATCATTTCCTTTCATTTGAATGTTATATCTATCTTTTAGTTCGGGAATCCCTACCGACATAAGTATTAATTTTTCATATAATTTTCTCTCATAATTAGGCATCAACAGTCTCATTTTCTGACTGTCTAACATAACCAAATCAATACTAGACGCCAAGAACAAAGAATAGCCTGGGATAATCTGCTCACAGTTACGCCCAATTTCACAAATCACAGATAACATCATAATATTATTTGCTTTGTCTAAAATCTCTGATTTGATATATTCTGCAAATTTAATCACCATTTCTTTATTATTTTTCTCAGATTTAATTTCTTGAATAGCCATTTTAGTAAATAAAAAAATAGAATCACTAATTAATTCGTGAACTCCTTGTTCTCTAACACCCGCTAACCAAAAATTAGGGTTGCAAATAAATGACTTTTGATCGCAAGGGGATTTCTGCCAAACGTTGATATCATAAACTGATTTTGGCGACGAATTCTTTATAAAATCTGCCACGTGGTTAGTAAGCTTAATAATCCATTTAAGTGCTATGACCCAATTATAAGTAATCAAATTATATATAAACGCATTGTCATATAAATGCCTATATTCAAATCGATATGAATCTGCTTTTCTAGATAGTCCGTATTGCTTTGAGCTATCCAACGGACTCCGACAATAATAATCTCGTTTATCTTCTTCCAGCACTTTTATCCAATATGCATCTGCAATTTCACACAGTTCATTTGGTAGAAATTTAACTAAAGTAGGAATAGTATTTTTCAATACATATCCTATAATTTCTTCATCTACACGATGTTTTCTTCCGTCACTATGTAAATAATTACTGATTCGTTCCTCCCAAAACAATTTAATCCAATTCATCGAATATTTTGCCATTCTATAAATAGGGAGCAAACATTCATTAATTTTATCCGCTATATTATAATGATTTTCCCAATAAGTCTCTTGCATTCTTTCTTCGACAAAATGTTCTAATATCTGGCAAGCAGACTGTGATGCTACTTCATTATAAACAGACGACATAGAATAATCTGAACACAACTTCAATATATCTTCTTTATTTTTATCCTTTTTATATAAATCACGCTTGAAAATTAGCTTAATCAAACTTGGTCTACCCATTCCAATTGGCTTTAAGTTTGAGTAAACGTTTTCATATTTAAGATTATATATACTCGCCTCAAATGCAAAAATATTGGTCAATTTAATAAATTCACTTAATAATTCCTCTGAAATAGAATATTCATACTCATCAACAAACTCACTGCAAAAATTCGACTTCATAATGCCTACTATCGTTTGGGTTTTCCAATTGACTGGAATCTTATCTGTATTTAATAAACTAAAAAGAAATTTTTCTCTATTTTCTTTTGAAAGAAGTTTGTTTTCAACCCAAATCTGATATCTTCGATAAATACATCTACCTATACTTTTAATATCGTTAAAAAATACATCATAATCGCTTTTACAATCATCAAACTTATTATCAATAAATCTCTCAAAACATATATCTTCAAAAATATCATACTTAAGGCGTACTCTATCATTCTCACAAGCAATAATAATATTTTCTGACTGCAATAAATTTACTATTTCTTCGCCAATTTGTTCTCTTTTTACACCAGACAAAAAATTTTTTGCTCTATCAAATACTATTTTATCTATAGCTTTTCTGACATCTGAATGTTTAATTTCACCTGGAAGGACCTTTCCCTTCATACACATCACGTCATTCCAAATGAGATTTCTAAAACCATCTACATCATCAATCTTTTTAAAGTCTTTAATTTTCTTAATAATCAGATTTAAATAAAACGGTGAACGCAACAGTTGAATATATGACTTTGTTTCCCATAAATCTTGTATAATACTATATTTTTTTGAGATTTCAATAATCTGATTATCAGAAAGCAAATCCACTGTATAGATTTTAATATGATAAACATTCTCTATTTTTATAAAAGCAGTTCTATCACAAGATCTGCATGATGTAATAATATATATATTGTTGTGTTTCTTAACAGTTTCATATATTTGTTGGAGCAAATCAAACTTTGTTTTAGTACTATCCGCAATAAACTCCAATGCGTCAATGTATATAAACAATTTTTTTCGCTTTAAGTATTTAACTAACTTACCAAAATTCAACCCCCATATATCTTCTAGATTTCTAGATTCAGAAATTTTATCAGCTCTAGCGAAGAGAACTAAGTTTTCATCCTCTAATATTTTCTTACATAAAGCCGACTTACCAGAGCCTGCTTCTCCCTGTATAGATATAAAGTTAACATTATCCTTTCTTATCTTATTAATATCTTCGGTTCTATCAATTTCATATTCGTCGTTTATAAGATAATCAAAATTGTTATTAATCAAAACCTTGCTTATACGAATAGCCTCATTAAATTTTTCTTCAATTTGAACCAAAGTAACGCTTTCGTTCCGAAGAAATTCATATAGCAATTTCTGAAATTCAATATCCAGTTTTACCCTTTGGATCATATCATCTGTAGTAATCAAATTTTCTTTTTTAATAAACTCAATTTGTCCAATTTGAGATGCTCCTGCATAATCCCTTACTTTAGCAACACTTTGATTTGATAGAACAAAAAAATATACTTTTTTTACATTTTCTAAATTACCAGAGTTATCATCTCGTATTTTTTCTAATGTTGATTTAATCTTTTCCGGAATATTCTGGGTTGTACTAACTTGAACATATAATTCATTATCTTCTGATATTAAATCAACATATGGGAAATTTGCTCTTGCCAAATTTAAATTTGAGAATTTTTGTCCAAACCATATTTCACAAATCTTCTGTGCAAATATTTCATACAAGGTTGCAGCATCAAACAATCCGTTTCTATTTAAACTCTCAATTTTTGTTTTATACCCTACTATATAATCAGTTATATACTGAATTCTTTCCACTGATTCTTTCACTACTTTTTCCTCTTTCGAAAAATAATCTGTTCTAATAAAAATTCACCGAAACTCTACTCTTCCACACACCACAAATGAAATCAACCATCATAAAACAAGTGTACTTATTTTATAATTCGTCTAAAGATGCCTTTTTGGATGCATAAACTTGATCATGGCACTGTTCCCGTTGTTTACGATTTATAAAAACAATGAACTCTTTATCTTGGTTTTCATTTAAATGAAACAAACACCTATCCATATGCATATATTTTTGAAAATAAGTATCTGGATGCACTACACAAACAAGTACCTTAGAAGAAATAGGATAATAAACAATAGTCTTTTTTTTCAATAATCCATTCACAAATGGTCTTGGATCAGTTGTATAGCTATTTAAAAACATCACTGGATTGTCACTTGTCACAAATTCCTTCTCTCCACACAAATGAAAAAAAATAAATTTATGCCATCCAAGAATGGCTGTATACCGCATAATTCTTTCAGTATCCATTGTTAGTTCCATAGCAATTTGTTTAAGATAATATGGATCCGATTTAATAGAATCTAAAAATTCTGTCTGATGTAAAGTTAATGGACCGAAATTTTCTTTAGCCTTTTTGAATATATCAGGAAGTAATTCTCTAAATAATTCTTCTTCATGCTTCCTCGTTTGTTTTCCACGTAGCAACTGCATAACCATTATAAAAGCTAATTGCATTTTTTCATTTTCATTAATAATGCAACATCCATTCTGAACAAGTATATTAACTTTAGGCACTATTTTAAACCATAAGTCCCGCATCAAAGGCTCAATATTTCTTGCATAAGCTTTTTCCCAACAATAGGGATCCTCAAGTTTATCCAATGTATAAAAATGTTTTTCGAACCCTACGCCTGCTGTGCCCGTAGAAAAAATTTTCCCGGTACTCTTATTCAAAACATAAAGAACACCATTTTGTCCACAAAAGTTTCGCAGATATACCTGTGGCACATAATGTTGCTTAATCGGATTATTATCTCCTTTCATTTTATTTCCTCCATTTTATACCGCAACGCTTTATCTTCAAAAACGTATCTATCTCTCTTACTTACCCATGTCTATATATCTATATAGATTCAATTTTGCTTTTTATATGGTATATTATCCTATGATATTTTTAAATTCATATCCTAAATTAAAAATGATTTATTCTTTTATATACATTTATTTTGAATCTGGTATCATTATTGTAAACACACACTAATTATACTATTCCACTACACCATTTACTACACCATTTTCGCAAAAAATGACGAATTTTGACGCTCTCAGACAAAAAGTAAGAACCCGCAAAAACCTTGTAAAATAAGGCTTTACGGGCTCCGACACCACAGGACAAAACCACCCCAAACGAGCCAAGAGGTGAGCAAGATTAAGAGATACTTCTTCCTCAAGTCTCCTCTCTAATCTGATTCCATAAAGATCACCAATCAACAGCATTTTTATCAGCACAACAGAGTTAATTGATTTTCTGCCAACATGAGAATAATATGAAGCTGTCTTTTCGTATATAAAATCAAAATTTATATATTTTTTAATCCATCTCAAAAAATGATCCTCTGGAATTATAGAATCAATGTCAAGGAATACCATTTGGATTTGTCAGCTTTGTTTTCCCATCATAAAAATAACCTCTCGCAGTTGATATAATAAATATACCATACAGAAAGCCATTTCTCTTCAGTTTGTAAACAGGTCCAACTTGAAACGGTCTCCTCTGAATCAGACCAAATACCAGAAACGTTACGACAACTTGGTACAACGCTTCGATCTGTCAAAGACCCGACTGGAAGAAGTCACCGCCGTGATTCAGGATAAGTAGACGTCCAGCGCCAACACGGGAACCTTCCCGAATGCCTTTGAGCAGATGCCCGATGTACTGACAAAGTTCTCCCTTAAAAATTGACACAGTATGATGGCCTGCGCCATCGTCCACAACATCGACGACATCCGCTATACCTTCAAG
Source organism: uncultured Eubacterium sp. (assembly GCA_937966095.1). Lineage (GTDB taxonomy): Bacteria > Bacillota > Clostridia > Peptostreptococcales > Anaerovoracaceae > Lentihominibacter. Next base: position 34,765 of record CALCKF010000102.1, on the reverse strand, counting down.
AACGGACAGGTAATCCAAGTATAAAATGCTCCCTACCCATTGGATCATTCCAGTGATGGGACGTATCTCGTTATACAGTAAGCTCAAGTGTACCTGCTAAATCACCATTAGAACTACTTGATTTAATTGAATAACTGAGCTGTATAGTCTCTTTAAGCGGTCTAAGAATTATCATACTCGACAACCATTTTGATTCTTTCGCATGTAATGAAGGAATATGGAACGAAAACACATCAGTGGTTCCTACTTCAGGAGAAGCTATATATCTTGATAACTCTCGAACATAATCTTCTTCCGTATATCTCGGCTGACCATTAATCCCGCCGCGAAGCATGGCATCCCTTTCGCTCCGCTGATCCTCCATGTCCCAAAACCTATCATCTCGACTGTTCTTTATATCTACGGTCTCATTCTGAGCAAGGGTTATTTCAACAAGTCCATCTTCATAGATGTACCCCTCAACACCTTTTAGGTCATCGCAAATAAGCTCTGCTGTAGGATATATAGCTTCTGCCGTTGAATTTTCAATTTGGATAGAAATAGTAATATCGCTATCAGATACAGATGATTCATTTTGAGCTGCAAGTGGAAGAAGAATTAATCCATCAAATGTCTTTAGATACGCTTCGAGCATTTGAATTCTCGCAAGTGTAGCCACCATTTCGACATAATCATCATGTTTCTGTTTTTCTTCTGTTGTTCCGTCGTACTCACTTTCAAAACCGGGAACCATAGAAAACTTGCATTTCAATCCGCCAAAATCAAATATTTCCATGCCCACTTCGATTCCCAAGTAGGTCATTATTTTTTCTATTGTATCTTTTTTCTCTTTCTCCTGAACAATAACAGGACTCCACTTATTAAAATCTAAAAGAATTTTGCTTGATAGTGGAGTAAGTTCAATACCATCTTTTGTTATGATTTTTTTATTTTGGGTATCTTCCTGCTCTGGCACGATTTTTTCAGCAGGAGGCAATTCATCAGTATTCCTTACCTTAGCAGTTTGAATGTTTTCAAGTAACATTCGAACTGTATCCAGCATTACCTCTTTTACAGCCTTTGCAGGCCCTGACACATGAACATTATAGGGCATCAAATTTTTGCTAACTGCCTTTGTTTCACCGTTCCAACTTCCAATAGAAATGTTTGAGAACTGAGGTTGTACTCTTTTTCCGTTTTCCATTACATTCATAACAGTATCGGCAACAATGTCTCTCAATTGCTTGCAAACTTCCGCTTTTTCTTTTCCGATTAACGAGAAGTGTGTAAGCCTATGGTGCTCTATATCAAACGGAATTTCCCCATCATGATTATAATCATCATTCATTATACAAATAATATTATCCCAGCCCACAACTTGCGTAGCATAACCAAGTTCAATCATAACATTGGCATTGGGCGTTGCTTTAAGTCTATCTGTCTCATTTCCGTCTTTATCCAAAGGATGATATGTAGCAACCGATGTAACATCTGCTACAAATACATCACATTCGTCAATCTTTGAGAAAATAGTTTGTACAATGTCTGGCGAACCAGTCACCCCCTGCGTGTCGCGATCGGCATATACAGAAACAGTATTTCTAAGGCTTCTAACCGCTGCTTCGATGCTACTTTCGATAAGTCCGCGAGTTGTACTATTAGGAAGATCTGATTGCCACGAATAAAAAATTGTAAAAGTTGAATCAGCCATCTTAGTATCTCTCCTTATTCTGTATCCGAGCCAGTGTCTCCAGTATATGTTTTCCTTTGGCTTCCGGATCATTTTTATACCTAAAAAAGGTTATACCATCTCTTTAAATTAAAAATTTTATATTTATTTTATCAAAATTCTATTCATTACACCATCCCTGATTTTTTATACTTTTCATCGTCTAAAGCTAATTTTACTACACCATTTACTACACCATTTTCTTTCAAAATGACGATTTTTGACGCCTCCAGACAAAAAGTAAGAACCCGCAAAAACCTTGTAAAATAAGGCTTTACGGGCTCTGACGCCACAGGACAAAACCACCCCAAACGAGCCAAGAGGTGAGTGCTAATTTTTTTAAAAAATTTCCCCTTGCAAAAAAAAGACAGCTTGGTAAAAAATACTTGGAATAGATATGCTCTAATATAAAGATATCCTTAATATGTACATAATGTAGTCAATGGACGGAGCTTTTAAAATTGGCTCCGCCCATATCGTTAATTCCAATTTTCTTGTATCTATTTTTTAGTTTGCATAGACTTCAAAGCGGTACAGTTTACAGTACAGAATATTTATCTGTATCAGAACTAATTTAGAGAAATCCCAAAAAGCTTTGGATACCCCGTTATCACAAGTCCGAGTATTATAATAAACAAATCACCTGCATACTTTTAAGATATGATACTCTAAAGCATGTCAGCCAGCACTTTCATGGCTTCCGTCTCACTGTCTACATACTCCTGCAGATACTCCTTCAGTACATCTATATATTCATTATACTCCTCTGCAAACGGCTCATATGCCTCGGCATCTGTAACCCCTTCGTTCCATTTCCCATATAGAGCTTTGGTAGTCTTCCATGAATCATCAAGGGCTATACTCATTTTACCTGTTGACCAGTTACTTTGGACATTGTCGTTCATCAGCACGCTGTTGGAAAGCTCACATACCTCATCGCTGAAAAGATAAGCGTAGTATTCATACCAGCCGTTTATCTCAGCCGGAAGCCATATATCATCTTCCGTCACTTCACCATCACTGAGAGCTTCCACTACTCCTGTATAAAGATCAAGGTTTCTCTGCAGTCCTTCGTGATAGAGTGCTATAGTCTCATAATCAGCAAGCCCCATGAACTGATCCTGTACATATCTGAACGCCTCAAGGACTTTTCGGTTATGTTCAATACCCTCAGCCCTAGCAGCCTCCATAGCTTCCTTGTCGTCTGCGGCGTATGCCTCTTCATAGCTTGTGTTTATATCTTTTGCCGCCTCAAGATTTTCTGCCGCCTCTGTTCTAAGATCCTTCAACGCTGCCTTATACGCTTTTACTGATTCCTCGGTGGCATACTTCTTTGTTCCTTTTATAGCAGCCTCAAAATCATCACATCTACTATTGAAATCCAGCTCAAGAGCCGGCGTGCCGTCGATATACATTGCCAGAGCTGAATATACTGATAACTGGTACTCAAGCAGTTCCTTGCTGTGAACGCCATCTCCCTTGTTATCATCTATGTTATTGTCATCTCTAGGCGTATGGTACCTGTTCTGAGTCCATTCTGTTCTGTCCTCCTGTCTCGGCATAAAGGCCGGGACTCCGCTGAACTGATAGGAGATGCAGTCCGTCTGGGTTATAAGCTCGTCATTCACAACCTTGATTCCATCTTCATAGAAAGACTCCACATCACCAATGAGCCCTGACTCAATCATCGTGTTTCCTATAGTTCCCGCCTCATTGGTAGTCCTCATTATACCGGTACTGTTGAAATCATTAACGCTCGGCATCTCGAAGTTTATTAATGCCAGAGTGCTCCCCTGCCATTCAGGATGAGCCGTTCTGATCATCTCCCAGGAACCTATCGCCCAGTCGGTCGATGTATCAAATCTTCCAAACTCTTCAGCACCATGCGCAATGAACACTATATCATTTACAGGCTCATAACCGGAATCGATCATCGCCTTAGCTATTCCGGCCACCAGGCCTACCGCTGTACAGTCATCTTCAAAGCCGTAGAAATATTTATCATAATGCCCTGCTACCAAGATTCTCTGCCCGGTATCCCCGCTTCCTTTGATGGTACCCGTGATATTATAGCTGGTGCCGTTCTGACTGCCTATCTCATTATCTACAAAGATCTCAGCCGTAACGTCACTGCCGTTTTTTATCACATTCTGTATTTTTTTCGCATCATTTTTAGATATAGATGTACAAGGCATCCTCATATCAGGAGCACAGATATCCTGTATGTTGATAGTATCATCATCGTACTCAGCATACCCGCTCATTGAATACGTTATCAGAGCTGCTGCATTCTGTGTGGCAGCCTCCATATAAGGGCCGTCTATCCATACCTCGTTCCACTGGTCTACTGCTGCCAGCGCAATCTTGCCTGACATATCGATGCACCCGGCCTCTTCGTAATACGCATCATAATCAGCCTCTGTTCCCATACCTACGTCTACTATCTCAAGTTCGCTGTAATCGCCTCCCAGTTGTACCGTCCCCTGAGCAGCATAGGAAACCATATCGTCTATTTTCAGCTCCTGCGCTTCTCCTTTCTTATCGGTATAGCTCAGCGTTACATAAGCCTCATTGAACTGCCATTTATCCACAGTAACGGCTTCTTTGGTCACATCCTCCAGACCGATTTTCTCAAACTCCTCCACAAGATAATCCGCGGCTCTGTGTTCAGCATCCGAGCCTGCTGTTCGGAAACCAGTTGAATCATCTGCCAGATCCATGTCATACGCTAATGTATACGCCACATCCTCAGCACGATCTGTAGCTTCCGAAGTGAACTCGAGCATCTTGTCCACATCGTCCTGCATGGACAGATCACTGGTCTGGGAACATGATGTAGCCAGACCCATCATCAACGCTATAAGTAACGTAAGCCATAAATATGTTAGAAACCTTTTCATCTTCTCCTCCTTTCCATCATGAAGTTTAACAGATAATGATATCATTTCATTCACAGTATACAGTTTTGTCTGAATATTTCAAGTCTTTGAAATTATTTAATTATTCCAAGCATATTTATTTGTGATATGTCGCAAAAAAATAATCTGTAAACCGTATTTTAAAGATACAACATATTGAATTTTCTTTTTAGCACCAATATCACTCCAGCACCGTGCGTAAGAGAATCGTAGATTCATTATTATAAATCCTGATAAAAGCTTCTGATAATATAACACATAACTATTTGCACTTTTTTCTTCTACCATTAGACTACAGAATAATAAAGAAAGGAAATCCTATTAAAAAATTAAGAATAACTGACCTTGAAAAACAATGATATTATATATTCCGACGAATCCAAATACAGAATTAACTATATTTTCTATACTTTTTACAAATACCTTATGTTTCTTAGTTAAGTTTTAAAAGATGGGTTCTAAAAAATAAGTTGGGGTGGCTGTAGAAATACAGTCACCTTTTCTTTATACAAAAAGCTCGGAACAACATGTGTTCCGAGCCTGATCTGTGGTTGCGGGGACAGGATTTGAACCTGCGGCCTCCGGGTTATGAGCCCGACGAGCTACCAGCTGCTCCACCCCGCGACGATGTTATATATTTATATATGTGATATTCATTTGTATTATTCTATTGGTGCCGGAGACCGGGGTCGAACCGGTACGATCGGTGAGGATCGCAGGATTTTAAGTCCTGTGCGTCTGCCAATTCCGCCACTCCGGCAAATAATAATCTGAAGTCGATGCTTCAGATTATTATTTTTTTATTGGCTCCAAGGGTGGGGCTCGAACCCACAGCCTATCGGTTAACAGCCGAGTGCTCCACCATTGAGCTACCTTGGAATATTAGGTTGTTCCTCATAACGACAAGTAAAATTATACATCACTTCGCATTCTCAGTCAACCTAATTTTTCATTTTTCTATTTTTTATCTCCTAATCTTCTGACTATCCTTTTACGACCGGATTTTTCGCGAACTTCATCATCGCCGATTTCATCCTCTGCATGAACATCATCTTCAATATCATCAATGTCTATGACCTCAGGATCTATAGGCTCGGATTCATCATTCTGCAGATGTTCATCTTCTCTTCGTATTTCCTCTACGAATTTTGCACGGTCTTCTTCCATAGATGTCTCTATGAGCTTGATCTTTTCAGAATACTTTTTGATATTCTCCTTATCTCCTTCATCTTCATAGATCAGGAGAAGCTCCTTCATGGTTTCAAGATGGCTTCCATTGATCTGCAGCGCTTTTTTCAATTCACTTACAGCCTTGGATCTTCTTCCTGTCATCTCATATGCAACCCCAAGATAATAATGAAGAGGCCACCAGTCATTGAATCTTGAAGAAAGAAACGGCTCCAGCAGATCTATTCCCTTTTCATATCTGCCGGCCATTATATGATTATATCCTTCCTCTATCCTAAGAGGTTCCTGTATCTGGTTGAGCCTGTTTCTTATCTCCTTCCTATCTTTCCCGTTTCTGCTGAATCTTATGAAATTTTTCCAGGAAATATCCGCTTTTGCATAAAGGCCCATGTTGAGATAGGCATAGCCAAGATAATAGTACCCCTGTGCAAACCTTGGATGTGTTTCTGTAAGAAGCTCGAACCAATCCAGTGCCTCTGCCTTGAATCTGCCCACATATTCTTCATTGCTGCTGGCAAGGTACATGGCTCGACAGGCTCTGGCATAACTGTACATACCATGAAGATAATCATATCTCATACATAATGAAGCCCTGAAATGTATACATGCATCATCCATTTCGCCTCTTTCGGCAGCATCTCGACCTTCCTTCAGCATACCTTCATACAGCTTGTAGTTATAGAGTTTTGACAATATGGCGACATAGTCTTTCGTATGTTTGAAATGAGGATCGCATCCCATTACCCACGCCATATTTTCAGCTATTACCAGCATAGGTATGCCGTCTCCGCCGGCAAATTCCTTCACTTCTTTTTTTCTCAGTGGTATCGGGACTCCCCGCATCAGGTCTCCCGCTTTTGATTTTTTGATGAAGTCCTCCGAAAATTCCACAAAGATGAATTTATTGAGATATTTCCGGAAATACTTCCCTATCCTGTCCTCTCTGAGCTGTATATCGGATTCCTCTCTCGGCCTTACTACCGACCTGGTTATACCCATATTGCGTGCTATGGTCTTTATTTCATTACTCATTTTTCCACCTCATAATCTGCAACAGTTACAGCGCTCTGAATCTCTCATCCTTGAACATATCGTGATTTTCCATAGCCTTTCTCAAAAGTGCCATCATCTTTTCCTTGTCATCAGGAAGATCGCCTCTGAGGGAAATATAATTAGATGCATGATTGCTCCTGAAAACACATTTCTTTTTTACATCAGTATGCTTCAGCATCAAAAGAGTCTCTGCCATGACTTCCTCAGCAGTAAGCAGCTGCAGTTTTCCCGATTCTATATCTTTGGCCATAGGGACTGAAGGTTCTACGATAAGAGTAAGAAGCCCTACATATGAAGGCTGCATCTCACTTATCATCGTACCTGTCTGTATCGCGTGATCTTCCCAGCCGGCTTTTCCGGCAAGTCCGGAAATAAATGTAACAGATGCCTGCATTCCGCATGCTTCGATCTTTTTGACACCGTCTATAAGCTGCTGCCTTGTTTCTCCTTTGCATACATCCTTGAGGACTTTATCACTTCCTGATTCGGCACCTATATATACCATAGTCAGTCCGGCATCGTACAGCTCTTTCATTTCTTCATCCGTTTTCTTAAGTACATCGGTAGCCCTGCCGTATATAGTCACTCTCTCACATTCCGGAAAGTTTTCCGATATATATTCGAGTATCGGCATCAGTCTCCTGTTAGAAAGAGCAAGTGCATCTCCGTCACAAAGAAACATGCGCTCTACTCTTCTGTACTTTTTTCTGGCCCAGGCCAGATCTTCCAGAACTTCGTCCAGCTCTCTGACTCTGAATTTCTTATCCTTGAACATCTTACAGAATGTGCATTTATTATGTGTACAGCCTATAGTCACCTGAACAAGCAGGCTGTATGCTTCACTTGGCGGTCTGTATATATCTCCTTCGTATCTCATATTGTCCTCCCTACTATTTTACATTTTCTCAGGCGCTTTCATTCCCAGCAGTCCCAGCCCGTTCTTTATTGCCGACTTTGCAGCAATCACAAGTGCGACTTTTGCAGTTTTTTCCGCCTCGTCATCTACAAGTATATGCTCGTCATGATAAAATTTATTGAAAGCCTGTGCAATATCAACTATATGTCTTGTTACTATCGAAGGTTCGTATTTTTCACCTGCCTCCACTATAACATCAGGCATCTCATATATCAGGCTCACAAGTCTGTGCGCACTCTCAGAAACTATATATCCGGCATCAAAACTCTCAGCAGCCCTGCTCACAACATCGTCCCCGGCATTTCTCAGTATGCTGCATGCCCTTGCATGGGTGTATTGTACATAAGGGCCTGTTTCACCTTCAAAATTCAGCACTTTATCCCATGAGAACACATAATCTTTTATCCTGTAATTAGACAGTTCGTTAAAAATCACTGCACCTATACCGACCTGCTTTGCAGTTTCATCTATATCCTCTGTATTTACATTTTTTTCTATTATTATCTGCTTTGTACGCTCTACAGCTCTGTTGAGAACATCTTCAAGGAATATCACACGTCCCTGCCTCGTAGACATCGTGCCCTCTTCCATGCTGACAAGCCCGAACGGTACATGTATACAGTCTTTTGCCCATTCATATCCCAGCAGTTCTATGACCTTTATCCATTGCTGGAAATGCAGGTTCTGCTGCGATGCCACCACATATATATTCTTGTAAAAATCATATGTTTCTTTTCTGTATACAGCAGCAGCTATATCTCTTGTTATATAAAGGGTGGATCCGTCTGATTTTGTGATGAGAGCAGGGGGAAGACCGTATTCATCCAGCTTCACGATCTGAGCACCGTCATCCTCTACAAGAAGTCCCTTCTCTTTCAGTTCATTGACAAATCTCGGCATTTTATCCGAGTAAAAGCTTTCTCCGTTATATGAATCAAAGGTTATGTCGAGCATATCATATACTCTGTTGAATTCCTTTAAGCTTTCATCTCTGAACCACTGCCACAGCTCAACTTCTTCAGGCTCACCTCTTTCCAGCCTTGCAAAAATAGCCCTGGCCTCATCCTCAAGGGAAGGATCCTTTTCCGCCTCTTCATGAAACTTCGTATAATATGAAAGCAGCGATTTTATAGGCTCTTTCATAACATCTTCTTTGTTCCCCCACCTGCGGTATGCACAGATCATTTTGCCGAACTGGGTCCCGTAATCTCCGAGATGGTTTATCCTCATCGTGTCATAACCGAGGAAATCATATATCTTATATATTGAATTTCCTATAACAGTGCTCCTTATGTGACCGATATGGAAAGGCTTTGCTATATTGGGCGATGAATACTCCACGATCACTTTCCTGCCTTTGCCCATATCGCTTCTTCCGTAATCGTCACCTTTTTCAAGGACCTCTTTTATCACCTCGGCGGCAAAGCCCTCTCTTGATATGAACATATTAACGTAGGCATTTACATTCTCCACCTTTTCAAACATATCATCATCTTTAACAGCTTCAGCAATAGACTTGGCTATCAAAGGCGGAGCCTTTCTAAGAACCTTTGCCAGCTTGAAGCACGGAAACGCATAATCTCCCATTTTACTGTCAGCCGGTTTTTCTATCATAGACATGATTTCTCCCGCCTCAAGCCCTTCTATATGAGGGGCTAGAATATCAGCGATCTTTTCCTTGTAGCTTATCATTTCTTTTCTCCTTATTCATCATATACATTTATTATATGGATATCATTTCAGCTTTATCACCGTCACACCGTCTCCGCCTTCACTGTACTGACCCTTTCTGAAGCTTTTAACATTTTTATGATGCTTCAGCATGTCCTGTATGCCTTTTCTGAGTATGCCTTCTCCGCGTCCGTGTATGACTGTCACCTGTTCAAGACCTGAAATAAATGCATCATCTATATATTTTTCCACATCCATAACTGCATCTTCCAGATTTTTCCCCCTTACATCTATGGATGTCGATATATTCTGAGCCTTCTGTCTGTACAGCCTTCCATATCCCGGTGACCTCGTCTTCTTCTTTGGTCTTCCGCTTTCTATCAGCATTATATCCGATATATTCACCATTGCTTTCATAATACCGATCTGTACCTGAAGATCGCCTTTTTCATCAGGCAGGGATATGACTTCTCCATTCTGTCCAAGCGTCAGCACTTTTACCCGGTCTCCCAGGGAAAGCTGTGAAGGATCTATCGGATTTTCATTAGCCTCACGTTTTATCGTGTTTCTGTTTTTGTTCTCTATTTCCTGGAGCCTTCTTCTGCTCTGATCGAATCTCACATTTCTCTCTCCCATGCTCTCAAGTTTTGCAAGGGCTTTGAGATCCTCCTGCACTTCCTTTGAGACCTCTTTCGCTTCTCTTATTATATTTCTCGCCTCTTCCCGGGCACGTTCGAGCTCTTTCTCCTTCTTTTCCTCAAATTTTTTTATCTTCCTCTCAAGCTCCTCTTTCTGGCGTTTCATCTCTATATTTATAAGAATGGCTTCATCACGTTCCTCTTCAGTACGCTTTTTATCCTCTTCCAATGCCGATATCACATCCTCAAAAGCTATATCTCCCGCCTCAAGCAACGTCCTTGCCCTGTCTATTATCTCCTCCGGCAATCCCAGTTTCCCGGAAATCTCAAATGCGTTTGATTTTCCCGGTATACCTGTTATCAGTCTGTAAGTAGGGCTCAATGTTTCCACATCGAACTCCATCGAAGCATTCTCGACTCCCTCTGTGGATATTGCATATTTTTTCAGTTCCGTATAATGAGTAGTGGCAATCGAATATGATCCTGAAGAGGCTAAAGCTTCCAGTATCGATATCGCCAATGCCGCTCCTTCCGTCGGATCTGTCCCCGCTCCCAGCTCATCCAGCAGCACAAGATCTCCTTCAGCTGCTTCATCCACTATATCGACTATATTGGTCATATGAGACGAAAATGTCGAAAGACTCTGCTCTATGCTCTGCTCATCACCTATATCAGCGAATATCTGTCTGTATAAAGGAACTCTGCTTCCGGCATCTGCCGGTATATGAAGGCCTGTCTGAGCCATCAGGGAAAGCAGTCCCGCTGTTTTCAGAGTGACAGTTTTACCACCTGTATTAGGTCCTGTTATTACAAGGGTGCCATATCCTTCTCCTATCGATATATTTACAGGCACTACCTTTTCCGCATCTATAAGAGGATGCCGTGCTGCTTTAAGATCCAATATGCCCTCTTCATTTATTTCAGGTTCCTCTCCGTCCATCGATATCGAGAGCCGGCCTTTCGCCATTAACATATCCAGCTGGAGAAGCAGTTTCTGATTGTTGATAAGATCATGGTATGCTTCTGAGACTCCTTCAGACAGTTCAGAAAGTATTCGGTTCATTTCCGCTTTCTCATCCAGCTCCAGCTGTCTAAGTTCATTGTTAAGTTCGACTATTGCCTGAGGCTCTATGAATAATGTCGCTCCTGTACCGCTCTGGTCATGGACTATGCCAGGCACACGACTCCTATGTTCCTGTTTGACAGGTATGACATATCTTCCATTTCTCATAGTGACGATAGAATCCTGAAGTATAGTCCTGTTGTCTGCAGAATTAATTATGTGGTTCATTTTTGCTTTCAGAGCATCGTTCTGTCTTACCATGGCACGTCTTATGCTGCGAAGTTCCGGGCTGGCATTGTCCGCCATCTCATCTTCTGAAAGTATGCATCTGTCTATTTCCTTTGCGAGGGCAGGATGGACGGCCAGCAGTTCTGCTACGGCACATATACACGGGATCTCCGGAATCTCCCCTTTTAAGAAGGACACTGTCTTTTCTGCCGTCTTCATATTATAAAGTATCCTCAGTAGCTGTGCCATGGTCAGCGTTCCTCCCTTTCTGGCAAGTGAAACGCTTTCCTCAATATCATAAAAACCACCGACAGGTAAGGGACCCTTATAATTTATGATCCTCACCGCTTCTGTGGTTTCACATTGACTTTCCCTTACTGAAGACACATCATCAAAAGGCTCCAGTTCGGAGATCATATTTTTCGTCAGCTCCGAACCGGCCTTTTCCTTCAGCATATCTATTATCTTATTATATTCTAGAACATTTAAAGTCTTTTTTTTCATCTGGAATTATCCGTTATTACTTTTGTATTTTTCCAGCTCTTTTTTCAGCTGCAGATTCTCCATCTGAAGATCGAAAAAGCTGTTTTCAAGCTCCTTGCACTTGCCTTCGATCTCCTTTACGACCTGATCCATATTGCTCTGTGCCTGCGTTTTTGCAGATTCCGCGGCCTGCATGAGCTTCTGTATATCAGCCTCCTTCTGTCTAAGCTGATTCATAAGCTCGTCCTTCTGTAATACTATAGCCTGCGTTTCCTCTTTATAATCCATATAGTTTTTCTTGGATTCATCCCACAGCTGCACATAGTGCTGCGCATCCTTTTCAAGCTGTATATTCATGCGTTTCAGTTCTTCCATTTCCTCAAGCACCTGGAAGTACTCGCTTGCTATGTTTACAGCCGAAAGCACTGCTATATTTGAAGGGACTACTCCCGCCGCTTTTGCAGCTTCGGTCACCTCCTGCATCTTCATGTCTACGTGCGCCGCCACCTGTATTATCTCTTCCTTTGATTTCTCACCTGCTATAACATATTCCTGGCCATAGATCTTAACTTTTACTTTGTTGTTTTCCATACGAATTCTCCTATATCTCTCTCAAGACCGCATTCAGCTTCTCATTAAGAGCTTCCAGCACCTTCTCATGGACTTCAGCCACTTCTCCGTCAGTCAGCGTTTTGCTGCTGTCTCTGTAAGTCAGGGTGAAAGCGACGCTCTTCTTGCCCCGCTCAACCTGCTGTCCTCTGTATACATCAAAAAGCTTCACATCTTCAAGGATAGCCCCGCCGTTCTGTCTGATAGTTTCCTCTATTTTCCCAACTTCCATATCCTCATCGACCAGAAGAGCTATATCTCTTGAGGTTGACGGATATTTCGGAAGAGGCTTATAGGCTTTCTCCGTATTTGAATGTCTTACTATAGCATCAAACATGAGCTCACAGCAATATATTCTCATGCCTTCCATTCCGTAGTTTTCCGCTACATCAGGATGTATTTCCCCCATTATCCCCAGTTCGTCATATATCTGTTCCCCTTCAGGTCCCTCATGTACTGAAGCAACAGCTATCCTGGCGCACCTTCCCGGATGATACACACCGTACTGTGACTCTGATCTGAATACGGCATCCTTTATTCCCAGCACTTTGAGGAGTTCACTGACTACACCCTTCAGGCTGAAAAAATCTTCTCCCTTGCCGTATGTCCCTATGCACAGTGAATACTGCTCATCAGGAAGATCCTCGCTGTTTATCATATTGGCCGTAAATGTATTCCCTATTTCAAAAGCTCTTACCTTTTCTATATTTCTGGAATAATTCCTGGCAAGGACTTCCATCATATTAGGTGTCAGTATGGTTCTCATCACGGAATTTTCTTCACCGAGAGGATTGATTATCCTGACGAAAGCTCTTTCCCACGAATCTTCTTCAATGCGAACATTGTCAACACCTCTCGGGCTGACGAACGAATATGTCTGTATCTCGTTAAGACCCATTCCACAGAGCGAATTCCTGGCAAGGTCTCTCAGTTCTCTTTCTGCAGGCATGCCGGCTTCACAGTTTCCTTTAGGCAGTGTAACAGGCAGTTTGTCATATCCGTATATCCTCGCCACCTCTTCTATATAGTCTTCTTCTTCCAGAAGATCCTGTCTTACGGTCGGCGGTGTTACCGTCATTATGTTTCCGCTCCCTGCAACATCGATTTCGAGGCTTTCCAGTATCCTGACCATCTCTTCACGGTCAAGCTGTATACCGAGCACATGATTTATCCTGTCCACCCTTATATCTATGGTTTTTGCAATTTCAGGAGAAGGATAGTTGTCAACGCTTCCACGGCATACCTTACCGGCGCCTGTAAGTTCTATCAGCCTGCAGACTCTGTCTGCTGCAGCTTCACAGAGATTAGGATCTATACCCTTCTCAAATCTCGATGATGCCTCTGTCCTAAGACCCAGCTTTTTTGATGTGGCTCTTACGCTGTCACCATTGAAATTGGCGGACTCTACTATTATAGTAGTCGTATCTTCTTCTATTTCCGAATTAAGTCCTCCCATGACACCTGCTATTGCTATTCCTCTTTCGGCATCCTTTATCAGAAGCATGTCTTCTGTAAGTGTCCTTTCGTTTTCATCGAGTGTTATGAACTTTTCACCTTCAACGGCATTCTCTACGATTATCTTGCCGCCTCTGACCTGATTGATATCGAAAGCATGTATAGGCTGCCCGTACTCCAGCATAACAAAATTAGTTATATCTACTATATTGTTTATCGGTCTCATTCCTGCATACATCAGCCTTTTCTGAAGCCACCACGGCGACTGCTTCACCTTTACGTCCGTAACTATCCTTGCGACATACCTTTTACAACTTTCTGGATTCCTTATATCCACCGAAACATAATCCTTTGTCTCTCCTTTTCCGTTTTCATCAGCTATGTCTATATCAGGATATGAAAAAGGTTTTCCGAAGGTTGCCGAGGCTTCTCTGGCCATTCCCACCATTGCAAGGCAGTCAGGTCTGTTTGGGGTTATCTCGAAATCCACAACAGCCTGCTTAAGTCCGAGAGCCTCTGCAAAATCCTGCCCGGGTTCATATTCGTCTTCCAAGATCCATATTCCGTCCTTATGAGCTACAGGCACCACTTTATCTTCAAAACCCAGTTCACCGGCAGAACACAGCATACCACAGGATTCCACTCCTCTTAGCTTTCCTTTTGTTATCTCAACTCCGCCTTCCTGCTTCGGCTGTCCGTGCAGCGGACCAGGTATCCTGCTCTTATGGAGAGCTACCGGAACAACGGCACCTTCAAAAACGTTCGGTGCGCCGGTAACTATCTGCACAGGTTCCTTTTCACCAACATCAACACGGCATATCACCAGCTTATCCGCATCTGGATGCTTCTCGATCTTAACTATCTTTCCAACAACCACGTTTTCCATTTCCTCACAGAAATAGTCACATGTTTCCAGATTAGATCCCGACATTATCATCCTGTTGCAGAATTCTTCAATGCTAACATCCAGATCTATATAATCTTTGAGCCATTCTATTGGAACCAACATATACTAATCCTCCTATTTGAACTGATTTATGAAACGCATATCGTTTTCATAGAACAATCTGATATCGTCTACTCCGTATTTCAGCATCGCAACTCTTTCCACGCCCATTCCGAAAGCAAATCCCGTATATTTTTCGGTATCCAGTCTTCCGACTTTCAGGACATTAGGGTGCACCATGCCGCATCCAAGTATCTCTATCCATCCGCTTCCTTTGCAGACACGACACCCTTTTCCGCCGCATTTGAAACAGGACACATCCATTTCGGCGCTGGGCTCGGTAAACGGGAAATGATGAGGTCTGAACTTTGTCTTCGTCGATGTCCCGAAGAGCTGCTTTGCAAAGCTCACAAGAGTGCCTTTCAGATCTGCCATAGTGATATTCTCATCAACAACAAGACCCTCTATCTGATGGAACATAGGAGAATGAGTGGCATCCGGAGTGTCACATCTGAAGCATCTGCCCGGTGAGATTACCTTTATAGGAGGATCCTGCTTCAGCAATGTTCTCACCTGAACAGGAGATGTCTGTGTCCTGAGCAGTGTATCCTCTGTGATATAGAACGTATCCGTCATATCTCTTGAAGGATGATTAGGTCCGGCATTAAGTGCATCAAAGTTATTGAACACTGTTTCTACCTCCGGGCCCTCAGCTATTGAAAATCCCATGTTCATGAATACCTTGGAAACCTCTTCTATGGTTATGGTAATAGGATGCTTCACACCAAGCACTGTCTCCCTTCCAGGTTCTGTTACATCTATTTTCTCGATTTTGAACCTGGCTTCTCTTTCGGCAGCCTTTACTGCTTCAAATTTTTCTTCCAGGAGATTTTCTATTTCCGCTCTCACATTATTGGCCATCTGTCCGGTTTCTTTTCTTTCTTCCGGTGACAGCTTTCCCATTCCTCTCAGGATCTCTGTTAGCCGTCCTTTCTTTCCAAGAAATCTCACTCTTATATCATCTGTCTGCGCCAGCGTCGAAGCTTCACTGAGCTGTTCCCTGGCCTCTTCCAAAATTTTGTTTAACTGAGCTTGCATTTTATCTACCTCTCATTTATTTTATTATGTGACTGATACATTATTATTCCGGCAGCCACAGCCGCATTTAATGACTCTATGGATCCCTCCATCGGTATATTTATCTTAACATCAGCAGCTTCCTCAAATCCGCTGCTTATACCGCTGCCTTCGTTTCCTATCACCAGAGCAATGTTTTTCACAAGATCAGCTTCAAAGCAGCTTTTCCCTGCATCCGGACATGTCACGACTATGCGCTTCTTCATTTTCTTTAATACAGACACGGCACTCGAAGCACTTTCTTCTTTCAGCACGGGAAGTCTGAACATAGAGCCTGCTGCTGCCCTGACAACCTTAGGACCGTAAACATCTCCGCTTCCCGCGATCATTATTATACCTCTGTAGCCTGCTGCTTCAGCTGTCCTTATCATCGTTCCTATATTTCCAGGATCCTGGACCCTGTCCATTACCAGTATATTTCCGTCGCCCACCGCTTCAAAAAATCCGTCTTCGCCATATATTTTCTGATGCGCAACAGCTATGATACCTTGTGATGTATCTGTATCAGAAAGTGCATCAAACAGTTCTTTTCTGAGAAATGCCTTGTCTGCTACAGCAAGATCAATACATGACCTGACGTCATCCCTTATAAAAACAGTATTGATTTCAGTCCCGGTCCCTATCGCATCGTAAAGCGGTTTCACACCTTCAAGAAGGTAAAGCCCTGTTTCATCCCTGTATTTCTTTTTCCTGAGTTTAAGGGCTTTTTTATATACCGGATTTTCCTTTGAAGTGATATTTTTCATTATCCCTAAATCAGAACAATAGCCGGCTATAACCGGCTATTGGAATATTCTTTTCCTTTCTTTTATCTCTGTAAGAAAGACGGGATGTCTATCCTTGACGTTCCCTTGTAAACATCATCCTCAGCAGCCGCAGATTTTTCTTCCTGAGTTTCCGTCAGACCTGCTCCGTCATCTGATGTCTTGACCCCAGGTATGACGGAACTGCCGATAAGGTCACTATTGCTCTTTTCGAATCCTGCAGCTATTACCGTTACAGATATCTCGTCCTGGAAATCTTCCTTTATCGAAGCTCCCAGTATGATTATCGCATTCTTGTCTGCTTCTTCATCTATCTGTGTGGCGACCTTGTCCACATCGAACATTGTAAGATCTCTGCCGCCTGTTATGTTTATAAGTACTGCTCTTGCTCCCGATATCTTTGTCTCAAGAAGCGGACTGTCGATAGCGCCTCTTACTGCATCTTCAAGCTTGGTTTCGCCCTTTCCTGTACCAACGCCCATATGTACGATACCTCTGTCCTTCATGATAGTGGTAACATCAGCAAAGTCAAGGTTTATAAGTGCATCGTCAACGATTATATCCGAGATGCCCTGTACTCCTTTCTTGAGTACTTCATCCGCAAGTTCGAAGGCCTCCAGCAGAGATGTCTGTTCCTGAACAGTTTCAAGAAGCTTGTCATTCGGCACGACTACCAGTGAATCTACATATTTTTTGAGGAACTTGATCCCAAGCTCTGCATGTTCACTCCTCTTTTTTCCTTCGAATCTGAAAGGCTTTGTTACTACTCCCACGGTCAGTATACCCATATCCTTGGCGATCTTTGCGATGATAGGAGCAGCCCCGGTACCTGTGCCTCCTCCCATTCCGCATGTAACGAAAACCATATCTGATCCTGCTATAAATTTTTCAAGATCCTCCAGATTCTCTTCTGCTGACTTCTGACCAACTTCAGGGTTTCCTCCCGCTCCAAGACCTTTAGTGAGCTTCTCGCCTATCTGTATCTTTGTTTCGGCCTTGCTCTTCGCAAGGGCCTGCTTGTCCGTATTAACAGCTATGAAAGTAACACCTTTCATGCCTCCATCTATCATTCTATTAACTGCGTTACATCCGCCGCCGCCTACACCTATCACTTTTATTTCCTGCAGCGTAGAGTCATTCATCTCAAATTGTAACATTCAGAGGTACCTCCTAATATTCTTTTAAATTTATTTACAATCAGCTACATCATTATAACATATAAATCCTATGGCGTAAAGGAACAATAATTATTACTGCTTACATTGATAATCCCGCTTTCCACGCCTTTTTGGTACAAGTCGTAAACCACTGCTCTAACTGCTCCTGATTCTATAGAATCCATCACATTGTCATAATCCCCTCTGCATACGAGGCTGTCATATATATATGCCTCTACGGAGTTTCCGTTTATCTTTACTTTCTTGAAATAAAGATCGTTGTCCTCGGTAGCTTTTATAAGTTTAAGAGCTTTGCGTAATACTTCCTTTTCCTTAACTGCTATATCTTCCCCTGTCTCCGCTTCCTCTACCGTCACGTTTTCTACAATCGGGATCTTCTTCATTTCTCCGGCGACCTCGATGACCATCCCGCTGTTATCTGTTATCACATATTTTTTGCCCATGACAAACTGTGCCTTGCCGCCGCGTTCAACGACATGTATCTCTATCTTATCGGGAAGTTTTCGACTGACATCCACCGACTCCACATAAAGATTCTTCTTTATCTTTCTTTCAACCAGCCAGGGATGGACATCGAAGATATTGGTCCCGGTCTCAAGCTCTGACTGCTTTATTATCTCATCATCAGATATCTCCTTATTCCCTATGACAGCAATCCCGTCTACAGAAAAGAAATCTATATGGAGTGCGAAGTAAATTCCGACGCATATTATTACCAGCAGAATAAACTTAAGAAGATAACGTTTCTTTCTCCTCTTCTTTTTTTTTTTCATTTTATCGGTACGGTTTTCATTGTTCATTTTCTATGATATCCCCGCCTAAAAGGCTTATTTTCTCTTCAAGTCTGCCATATCCCCTTTTAATATATTTAGTGCCGTCCACTATAGTCTCGCCTTCAGCCATAAGGCCTGCAATAACAAGAGAAGCCCCTCCCCTGAGATCTTCAGCGATAACTTCCGCACCACACAATATATTGTTATCCTTTATTATAACTTTTTTTTCAGATATTTCAATATCTGCTCCCATTTTTTTCAATTGCTTTGCATATCCCATCCTGTTTTCAAATATGTGCTCCTCTATCTGTGATCCTTTGCCTGTTTTTGTCAGGAATGCGGTCATCTGAGGCTGCATGTCGGTAGGGAACCCGGGATACGGAGCAGTAACTATTTTCTTGTTTATTTTTTCACCTCCATAGGCTTTTGCCCATATCCTGTCCTCATATATCCGTATTCCAAATCCTCCCTGCTCCAATATGGACAGCAGCATATCAAGATGCTGCCGTTCCGCTCCCCTAAGGGATATCTCCCCGCCAGTGCCAAGAGACATCAGAAGATAAGTGGCTGCTTCGATCCTGTCCGGCATTATACTGTGATCACACCCATACAGCTTTTTACCGCCCTCTATCTGTATAACGCAGGTTCCGGCACCCTCTACATTTCCTCCGCAGCTGTTTATGTATCTTTGAAGATCCTCTATCTCCGGCTCCCTGGCACAGTTTTCTATCCTGGTCACTCCTTCTGCTGCCGTCGCGGCCAGCATAAGATTCTCAGTCGCCCCTACACTGGGATAATCCAGCTTTATATCGGCCGCTTTAAGTTTATGCCCTTTTATCATTATCTTCTTATCTCTTCTTTCTATTTCAGCACCCATCTGCTTAAGGCCTCTTATATGCAGATCGATCGGTCTTTTACCTATATTGCATCCTCCCGGTGCACTTATCACAGCTTCGCCGCATCGTGCAAGTAAAGATCCTGCTAAAAACACACTTGACCTCATCTCTCTCATCATACTATCCGGTATACCGCATTCTGAAACAAACGAGGCATCTACCGACAGCCGCTCACCGTCTCTTGATATCCGGCATCCCAGAGATCTCAATATCTTTATCATGCTGTCAACATCGGAAATTTCAGGGCACAATTCAAATGTACTCTCCCCTTCGGTGGCCACACAGGCTGCAAGGATCGGCAATACAGCATTTTTAGCGCCGGAGATCTCCACTTCTCCACAAAGCCTGCGCCCGCCTTTAATATTATATCTATGCAAAAAAACACCTCCGAACCATATCTTATGATATGTCGAAGGCGTTCATATCGTTACTGTTCTGATTCATCCAATATATTGTCACATATTATTTTCACTGCGTCTACAGGCGCGCATTCTCTGCTGTTTTCGGACATTGCTCTCAGCACCTCGGGGTTGTTCTTGAGCTTCAGTATAGAAGATACCAGGCGGTCATTGTCAAGATCCTTTTCTTCCACTATCATAGCCCCGCCCTTATCCGCAACAGCCTTTGCATTATAGAACTGATGATTACCTGTTACCAGCGGCGATGGTATAAAAATTGCCGGCTTCCCGCATACTGTCACCTCTGCCACGCTCAGTGCACCGCTCCTGCTTATCACCATATCACATGCAGACAGATATTTTGCCATATCGCTTATATATTCCATTATGATGATATTATTTTGAAGCTTTATTCCTTTTTCACCGAAATCGTTCAGTATGGCATCATAATAATATCCTCCTGTTGCGAGACATATCTTGAAATCTTTGACCCCGTTGAAGGTCTCTATAACCTTTATCATAGCTCTGTTTATACGGCCGGCTCCCTGGCTGCCCCCGAAGGCCAGAAGCACAAAATCAGAATCTCCAAATCCCAGCTCTGCTCTCGATCTGGCGGGATCAGTCTCCAGGAATTCTTTCCTTACGGGATTCCCCGAAAATATATGCTTTTCAGGATGTCTGAAGTATTTAGCCGCTTCATCGAATCCAAGAAACAGCTTTTTCACTTTTGACTCCAGCATCTTGTTAGCCATTCCCGGGACCGCATTCTGTTCATGGATATAAGTAGGTATCTTCATACGCTGAGCCGCCTTCATGATAGGAGCACTTGCATACCCTCCCGTGCCTATAACTATATCAGGCCTGAACTCCTTCAGTATCTCGAAAGACTGCCGGCTGCCCCTTCGCAGCGTCCTTATGACTTTTATGTTTTTAAGAAGATTTTTCCTGTTGAAACCATCGGCACATATAAGCTTTATATCATAACCGCTCTCCGGGACCAGAGTTTTTTCCATTCCTATCTCAGCCCCCACGAACAATATCTCTGTATCCGGCTTTCTTTTTCTTATTTCATCGGCAATAGCTACCGCCGGATATATGTGTCCTCCGGTCCCGCCGCCAGTCATTATAACTTTCATTTAATTCACTCCTGTATTTTTCGGCCCGTGGCGCGATATATTCAGCAATACACCTGCAGAAAACATGAACATCAGCAATGCATTTCCGCCATAGCTGATAAATGGCAGGTTTATACCTGTAGGAGGCATCGATGACGTTACTACGGCAATATTCAGTATCACCTGTATGGCAACCATTATTACTATCCCGGACGCAAGAAGCATCCCGAACTGATCCGGGGCATTTACCGCCACATGTATCCCTCTCCACAAAAACAGACAATACAGTATCATCAATACCAGTATCCCGACAAATCCCAGTTCTTCTCCTATGATAGCCAGGATAAAGTCATTCTGAGGTTCCGGCAGATAAAGATTTTTTTGCACACTCTTACCCAGTCCCACACCGAAAAGTCCGCCGGATCCCAATGCGAGCAGGGACTGCACCGCCTGATATCCGTCGTTGAGAGGGTCTGCAAAAGGATCTGTAAAGCTGGTCAGACGATCATACCAGTATGAATCCTTCATGAACAGCAGTATGAAGAGTACTCCTGCAGCTCCCATTCCTCCGGCAGTGGCGATGTATCTCCATTTAAGCCCTGCAACCAGCATCATTGCCACTATTATCCCGCACACGGTAATCGCCGTGGAAAGATTAGGCTGCATTACTATAAGGCCTCCATAAACCACCAGAACGAATACAAGAGGAAGTATACCTCTCGTTACGGATTTTATCCTTTCCATGTCTTCACTGAGGAACCATGCAACCAGCAATATAGCTGAAAGCTTGGCTATTTCTCCCGGCATTATGGTTACCGGCCCTACTACTATCCACCTGGTCGCTCCGTTTGTAGTCTGACCCAGAGGCGTCAATACCAGGATGAGGAGCAACACGCTTACGATAAAAGCAGGTATCGCCAGCTTTTTATATTTTCTGTAGTCAAATACAGCTCCTGCAATCATTGCCCCAAGCCCTATAAGGAGCCACACACCTTGCCTGAGAAGATAGCTGTATGCATTTCCGTCACGGCTTATTGAAAAATAGTAACTGGCACTGAAAACCATTATAAGGCCGAAAAGAGCCAGCATAAGAGTAAACAGCATAAGCCAGAAGTCCCCTGATTTCAATACAGTCTTCTGCTTTTTCATCCTAATCTTTTTTTCTGCATTTTCCAATTATTATCGTCACCTTTCCAAAGCTTGCACACAGGATTTGAAATGTTTTCCCCTCTGCTCAAAACTTGTGTACATATCCCAGCTGGCACATGCAGGTGAAAGGAGCACCACATCTCCCGGCTGTGCTATCCTGTATGCCTCCCTGACACAAGTCTCCATATCTTTTAATATTATAGAATTGGTAAACCCGGCTTTCTCAGCAGCTTCCTTTATTTTTGTCGCTGTCTTTCCCATGAGGAGAAGTGCTTTGACTCTACCGTCAAAAGCGGCTACAAATTCGTCAAAAGAAGCGTCCTTATCATAACCGCCCGCTATGAGTATTATATTCTTTTTCATAGCTTCTATGGCTTTGATCGCCGCATCCGGGTTTGTTCCCTTTGAGTCGTTTACAAATTTTATGTCATCTATCTCATTACACAGCTCAAGTCTGTGCTCCACCCCTCTGAAACTCCTGAGGACCTTTGCTATCGTATACGCGTCTATACCGCCGAAATACGCTATACCAACAGCTGCCAGTGCATTTTCCAGATTATGATCTCCCGGTATCTTAAGTTCATCCGGCCTGCATATTTCTGTGATATCACCGTTTTCATCCTTGATTATTATGGTATCTCCATCTACATAGACGCCGAAATCAAGTGTTCTCTTACGACTGAACGGCACTACTTTTGCCTTGCAGTCTCTGGTCAGCCGGTAACATTGCTCATCATCATAGTTTACTATACAAAACTGATCCGGCGTCTGGTTTTTAAATACTGCCGCCTTTGCATTGCCGTAATTTTCCATAGTTTTATGTCTGTCCATATGATCTGGTGTCAGATTAAGTATAGCTGATATCTCAGGCCTGAAATCTTTTATGGTTTCCAGCTGAAAGCTGCTGGTTTCCGTTATCAGCCAGCTGTCTTCCTCTGCAGAAAGCGCTTTTGATATCACTGCGACCCCTATGTTACCCACAACATATGTTTTTCTTCCTGAAGCTTTGTATATCTCCCCCACGAGAGTTGTCGTAGTTGTCTTCCCGTTAGTTCCGGTTATGGCAACATAATTACCGTTTCCCACTCTGTATGCTATTTCTATTTCGCCAATTATTTCCACACCTGAATCTCTGGCGTCCTTTATAAATCCCAGTTCAGGAGATACTCCCGGGCTGAGTACGATCATATCGAACACACCCATATCTTCCGGCTCTTTTCCCAGATAGCACGTCACATCCTTTTCTTTAAGAAATGTGAGAAGCTGAGGTTCTATACTGTCTTCATCCTTATTGTCCTGGACAGAAACATTCGCTCCCAGTTTTACCATTGCCTGAACTGCCGCTTTTCCGGAATTGCCCATCCCCACTACCAGGACATTTTTATCCTTTATCTCTGATGTATGCTTCTTTGACATTATATCCTCTCCTGTTCTGAATAATACTTAAATAATTCCCAGACCAATCACGCAACATATGACAGTGAATATCCAAAACGCTATCACTACCTGTATTTCGCGGAATCCGCATTTTTCAAAATGATGATGAATCGGAGCCATTTTAAATATTCTTTTGCCCTTTGTCATCTTGAAATATCCTACCTGTAATATGACCGAAAGAGCTTCTATTACATATACAAGTCCTACGATCGGCAGAAAGAGTTCCATCTTCATTACTATAGCCGCTGCTGCAAGCCCGCCGCCAAGCGCAAGAGATCCTGTATCACCCATGAATATCTTTGCCGGGTTTTTATTAAAAACAAGGAATCCCAGGCATCCGCCGCATAATGCACTGCAGAAATATGCTCCTGTGATCCATCCGTATGTCATACCTGCAACTGCAAAAAACAGTGCTACAAGAGCGGTGACTCCAGAAGCAAGACCATCAAGCCCATCTGTCAGATTCACAGCATTTGTCATAGCAAGCACTACGAATACTATAAAAGGTATATACCATATTCCAAAGTCTACATATATATCTTTCACCGGTATATAAACATAGCTGCTGCCTTCTGAATAGTTAGCCAGAAAAACTGCTAAAACCACCGATATAACTATCTGGAAGCCCAGTTTCTGATACGCCCGCAGCCCGAGATTGTTTTTCTTTATTACTTTCAGATAATCATCGAAAAATCCTATAAGTCCGAATCCTACGAACACAAGGAGTATGATCAGCATATCGGATATGCTGCCGCCCCACATGATATATGCAGCTGCAGTAGATGCAGATGCTGCTATAATTATCGCTATGCCTCCCATACTCGGAGTTCCGGCTTTTGACAGATGTGACTCAGGCCCGACCTCTCTTATATTCTGTCCTGCCTTGGCTCTCAAAACAGGTATTTCAATCTTTGTCAGAACAACAGATATTATAAATGCTGTTATTAAGATGATTCCTACATTGATGTAACTCATATCTTCTCCTAAATATCCAAAAGGCTTTCCACTATTTCTTCCATTTGCATACCTCTTGATCCCTTTACCAGGATTATGTCTCCCGGTCCCGTCAGCTGATCAATATTATCGATCAGCTCTTTTTTGTCTGAAAAGCACATCACGTGGGCTTTGCCGCCTTCCGCCCCCTCTGCGATATGTAAGGCTTTTTCCCCTACGGCAACGATCCTGTCCACAGACAGGCTTCTTGCGAATACTCCGACGCCGTAATGCTGTCTTTCGCTCTGATCACCAAGTTCATACATGTCACCCAGTATCGCGGTTTTCTTTCCTTTACAGCTGCTTCTTTCAAGAACTTTCAATGCACTTTTCATTGAATCCGGACTTGCATTATATGTGTCGTCTATAACATCAAATCTGCTGCCTTTGATATATTTCAGTCTTCTTCCTGTGAGCTGCACCTTGGCAAGACCGGCCTGTTCTTCGTCTGCTGAAACTCCCAGCAGATCTCCTACAGCTATTGCCAGAGTGCCATTCACAGCATTATGCTTTCCCGGTATTCCTATACTTATCCGTCTGGCTTCATTCAAATGTTCCAAAGTGAATTGTATGCCCTTAACACCGAAATCGTCAATGTCTGATATTATATAATCGCTTTTGCCATTATCTCCAACAATAACCTGCCGGTATTTTCCATATGTTTTTTCACGGGTAAGAAATTCATCGTCCCATCGAAAAACAAGTACTCCCTGTTTATCGCCGTATCCTGTTATATGATCTGTTATTTCCATCTTCGCCTTGAATATTCCCTCACGGCTGCCGAGATTCTCGATGTGAGACACACCTATATTGGTTATTACTGCTATATTGGGCTTGACTATTTCGGCCAGCCTGTCGATCTCTCCGAATCCGTCCATTCCCATTTCCAGCACCACCACATCCATATTTCTGTCGAACTGAAATACGGAAAGCGGAAGACCTACCGCGTTATTGAAATTTTTCATATTCCTTCCGCAGTTATATTTTTCGCTCAGCACATAATATATCATATCTCTGGTAGATGTCTTCCCTACGCTTCCTGTAACTGCGACCTTGATTACATCGAGAGTTTCAAGATAGTGTTTAGCAAGTTCTCCCATCGCATAAACTGTATCATCCACCATTATGACATTCATATCCGTTCCAGCGGTTCTGTCATACCATTCTCCCAGATGAGACACGAGAACTGTCCTGCATCCACGTTCAATGACCTGAGATATGTAATCATGACCATCCCGGTTTTCTCCCGCAACGGCAACGAACATGTCTTTTTCCCCGCATTCCCTGGAATCATGCTTGACACCGGATATATATTTTTCATCGCATTCTTTTATCAGAGTCCCGTTTACTGCTCTGACTATGGTTTCAACAGATATCTTTTCCATATTTCTCACTTACTTATATAAATATATCTTACTGCCTTTCTTTACTTCGGTTCCTGCTGCAGGATACTGCTTAGTGACTATGAAATTACTTTCAGCAGCTGCATCTTTATCGGTGTCGTACGATAATGAAGCTCCGCCCAGTATGCCTATTGCCTCGCTTATCTGCTCCCCTACTACGTCAGGAACTGTTACCTTGCTCTCTTCAGCCTCCTTCTGGCTTTCTTCATCAGGAGATATATTCAGATACCGCAGGGTATCTGAAAGTATCTGCTGCACTCCGGGGGCTGCAGTGACACTCCCGTATCTGACACCTTTAGGGCTGTCAGCTATGACAAGAACAGCTATCTGAGGGTCATCCATAGGCGCCATCGCTATACATGACGAATATGTGTCTTCACTATATCCTGTGCCTTCACTATTTACCTTATTGGCAGTACCAGTCTTGGCACCCACTCTGTAACCTTCTACTCCGGCAGTGCCTCCGCCACCCTCGTCAACTACATACTGCATTATATCGCACAGTTCGGCTGCGGTTTCCTCCGACACTACCTGTCGTACGACCTCAGCATCAAAAGTTTCCACTGTATTTCCTTCGGAATCTCTGAGTTCCTTTACAAGTCTCGGCTTCATCAGCTTTCCTTCATTTCCCAGAGAGCTGACTGCGGTTATAAGCTGTATAGGGGTGACTGCGACTCCCTGACCGAACCCTATTGTGGCCAGCCCTACAGGTCCTGCAGTATCCTCAGACTGAAGTATCGCCTTGCCTTCACCCGGAAAATCTATGCCGGTAGTCCCGGTTATCCCGAATGTACCCATATAATCGTAGAATCTTTCTATTCCTATTTTTGTCGCCAGCTCTACAAAAACAGGATTGCATGAATTCCCCACGGCCTGTTTCAGACTCTGGGTGCCGTGAGGATTCTCACTTCTCCAGCAATGTATCCTCTGTCCGGCAACGACTATAGATCCTGTGCATGTATATGTCGAGTCAAGGTCTGTAACGCCTTCCTCAAGAGCTATAGCTGTAGTAAGCAGCTTGAACGTGGAGCCGGGTTCATATACGTCTGATATTAATGAGTTTCTCCACATTTTGTTCCAATATTCGGTTTTCTCTTCATCAGTCATCTTTTCAAGTGCTTCTTGCTCGCTCTTATCAAGAGGAGTCTTCGGATCGTTAAGATCAAACTCCGGAGTCTGAGCCATCGCAAGGACTTCTCCGTTTTTCGGGTTCATGACTATAGCCATAACGCGATCTGAACTTGTCTTTTCCTGCACCTGCGCTATAGCTTTTTCAGTATAATGCTGTATCACCTGATCTATAGTAGTCACTATACTGTATCCGTCCTCAGCCTGATAATACTTTTCCTCGCCGTATGAAAGCCTGTTGCCGCTTGTGTCTGTGTAATTTATCCATCTTCCGGCAACTCCGCTCAGATACGTGTTGTACTGGAGTTCGAGACCGGAAAGACCTGTATTGTCATCTGTAACGGTTCCTATCACATGTGATGCAAACGCCCCTAACGGATAGCTGCGTTTAGTATCTTCTGCTATCTCAACTCCAGGAAGTTCCTCATCACGTATCTGATCCGCCAGATCTTTATCTATTCCCTTTTTTATCTTGACTATACTCTGCTCCTTTGTTATCTCTTTTTTGACATCATCATATTCCAGTCCTAGTTTTTCTGAAAGAGTCGTCGCTACTTTTTCTATGTTCTCATTTATTTCCTTTTCACTATCACCTGCTCTGACATCCGTAGGTCTTACCCATACCGTGTAACAGGTTACGCTTACAGCCAGTTCCTTCCCGTTTGTATCATAGATAACTCCTCTTTCGGCTTCGATCGGAGTGTCTCTTGTCTGCTGTTCCACCGCTTTTTCCGAATATTCGCTGCCTTTGTTATCTCTTTTTTGACATCATCATATTCCAGTCCTAGTTTTTCTGAAAGAGTCGTCGCTACTTTTTCTATGTTCTCATTTATTTCCTTTTCACTATCACCTGCTCTGACATCCGTAGGTCTTACCCATACCGTGTAACAGGTTACGCTTACAGCCAGTTCCTTCCCGTTTGTATCATAGATAACTCCTCTTTCGGCTTCGATCGGAGTGTCTCTTGTCTGCTGTTCCACCGCTTTTTCCGAATATTCGCTGCCTTTCACGATCTGTATCCATCCCAATCTCAGACACAGAGCCAGCATACATGCAAAAATGATAATGAAAACTATTATGAGATTTTTTTTACTTCTGTTTAATGTAGTCACTTTGATCCCCTTTAAAAAGCAACCCCGGACATCATATCGCTATTCATCTGCCCGGGTGTTATAGTTACGTTTTATCATAAACAACTATGACATATTATATTTTTCAGTCTTCAATTATATGCCTTTTCCTTTATCATATCGGCAAACCCGTCTTCAGGAATATCATCGCTGGATATATATACCTTATCATCATTTCCGGGATATATCATGCCAAGCTCACTGGTTGCCTTGCTCTCTATGTAATCGACATTGTTAGCCGTATAAACTTTTACCTGGAGATTTTCTATTTCTCCCATAAGAGAGCTGTTTTCCTTTATCATGGAATTTATATCATATCTTATGTTTGCAGAATACGCAGTGATTATTATAAGCATTATCATAGCTATACCCATTACCATCACCATTGAGAATGCCGCCTTTCTCCCCGCTCCGACAGGAAGCAGGACTCTCCTGCTTTTTTTTCTTCTCTGAGAATGTGTCCTGCGCTCCGGCTGCGGCTTCATATCTATCCCGTAGCGCTGATAACTTTTCTGATATTCATACCATCTTTCAGGTGCGATCATTTTACTACCTCTTCTTTTCTATTACTCTGAGCTTTGCGCTCCTGGCTCTTGCATTTTTCTTAAGTTCGTCTTCTCCGGCCACTATAGGCTTTCCCGTGACTTTTGTCACATCGGATGTCCTCCCGCATACACACACCGGGAATTCTTTAGGACATATACAGGGGTCAAGCCTGCGGCTGAATGCCTCTTTTACTATCCTGTCCTCAAGAGAGTGAAAGGTTATTATACATAATCTTCCTCCTGGCAGCAGCACATCGCAAAATTCATCCACTGCCTTTTTCAGCTGTTCCAGCTCACCATTCACCTCTATCCTTATAGCCTGGAAAGTTCTTTTGGCCGGGTGGGGACCATCTCTTCTTGCCGATGCCGGTATAGCGGCTTTTATTATATCCACAAGCTGTCCGGTTGTCTCAATAACATGGTCACGCCTGTTTCTGACTATGAAATCACTTATTCGTGACGCCCATTTTTCTTCACCGTATTTCTTTATAATTTCGGTAAGATGATTCCTGTCATACCCATTTACCACATCATAAGCCGAAAAACTTTCATCTCTGTCCATTCTCATATCAAGAGGCGCGTCATGCATGTACGAAAACCCGCGCTCGGCATTGTCCAGCTGGAAAGACGATACGCCTATGTCCAGCAGAGCCCCGTTGATCCCGGTTATTTCAAGTCCCTTAAGTATTTCTTTTATATTTGAATAATTATCCTGTATCAGCCTGAGCCGGCACCTGACCCCGGCAAGCCGCTTTTCTGCAGCATCGATCGCATCCTTGTCCCGGTCGATGCCTATAAGCATACCGTCTTCGCCCAGTCTGGCGGCTATACCAGAGGCATGTCCTCCTCCGCCAAGAGTACCGTCAACATAAACTCCGTTTTCTTTTATATTCAGTTTTGAAAGGCACTCGCTGTACAGGACAGGCACATGTTTAAAATCCATACTGCTCCATGCTCTCCGCTATCTCACTGGCACTCATGACTTCCCCGGAATCAGGATCCAGTTCATTGTTCCAGCACTCTCTGCTCCATATCTCTATTGTCTTGTCACTTCCTACCGTGATCAGATCCTTTTCCATCTGAGCATACTCCTTAAGATCCTGAGGAATGGTCAGCCTTCCCTGCTTGTCCACATCACATTCTGCAGCAGATGAATAAAAATGTCGCTTCAGTCTTCTGGCTTGAGGATTTCCCGTAGGCAGTATATCCAGCTTTTCTTCAACAAATTTCTTCCATTGCTCTATAGGATAAATCGTGAGACACTTGTCCAGCGATTTTGCAATTATACATCGGCCAGCCAATTCATCTCTAAATTTTGCAGGCACTATTACCCTGGACTTACTGTCTATTGAGTTGTAATATTTGCCCACAAACATACAGTTTTCTCCCATTTTTGTTTTACTCCATTTTAAACCACTTCAAACCATTTCGCAACAAATTCACTCCACCATAAGATTTTTTTACTGCAAAAATAAAAAAAAGACAGGAAAATATCTGCTTTTCACCTGCCTTAATCACTATATATAGTTGATCATCTGTCGTTTTTTACAATATTTTGTATCAAAGCTGTGATCCATTACAACATCACTTTTACAGAACCGGATATCTCCAGTGAATCCGCTGCCGTAAAACAGTCATACGCCAGAATCTCTACGCCTTTTTCATCAGCCTCCTTTAAAGTTTTTCCGAATTCCGGATGAGTAACCATATTAGGTCCGAAGAGTTTTATGCCACTCATCTGTATTACAAATATAATGCTTGCAAAATAACCTTCCTCTTTTGCCTTCATCAGTTCCCTGATATGCCTTATACCTCTATGCGTAGGCGCATCGGGGAATCTTGCAAACCCGTCCTTTTCAAGAGTCACTCCTTTTACTTCAACAAGGGCTTTTGCTCCCAGGCTGTCTTCAACCAGAAAATCAATACGTGATGCACCGTATCTGTACTCGCTCCTTATAAAGGATATGTCTTTCAATCCACAGGGTATTATTTTGCCTGATTCAAAACTCTCCCGCACCACTTTGTTCGGCGCCTGTGAATCGATATTAACGATAAAGCTTCCGGAATCCGTTTTCTTCTCTACTCCTATAAGAGAATATTCCAGCTTTCTGCTGCCCATATCCGAAGTAAAATCTTCCAGGAATACATCCGCCCCCGGTATCAGAAGTTCTCTGCATCTCCCGGTATTTTTCACGTGAGCACGACATTTTCTTTTTCCTATTTCCACTTCGGCAACAAATCTGTTTAATCTCTCTTTAAATTTTCCTTTGCATATGTTTTCATACTTCATAATATTGATATTACCATATCATTTGTATAAATATATATAATTTTCTTATATTTTTCTTATATTTTGCCGATTGCTCTTGAAAGCATTATTTTTTAAGTGTAAAATACTGGTAAAGTATATTAAATATGAAGAATAAAGTGAAAAGCTTTGACAGGAGAAAAAAATGAAAAAAATAAAAGGATATAATTTGGCTGTACTTATAGTATGCATATTGTCTATGATCGCTTTATCCGGATGCGGTGAGGATAAGTCAGGCAATACCATAAACGAGCCTGAAATAACCGTTGACTATCTTACAGATGAATATGCCGCTCAGCTTAATAATGACGGAGCAGAAACGGTCACAGGTTTCGTCACTCTTGAAAAAAACGATGATTCATATATAGCGCATATTGAAGAACAGGAAGTCGTACCCAATTCTGATTATGAAGAAGGCTATTATATAGCCGATACGAATATGGCTACCGAAGCAACTCTGGGCGATGACGCAAGAATGACATGTGCAGTTGACGGTGAGCTTTCAGTGGTTACTGCCGATGAGTTTATGAAAATCAGCCAGGAAGATCCTCAGCAGCTTTATACTGTATATCTGATGGGGGATTCGGCAGAGCTTATCCTTTCTGTAGATCCCAAATCTGTTGTTGCAGAATAAACATTAAAATAAAAATAATATATTCATCATATAAAAAAGATGTGGCGAAGTCCTCATCTTTTTTAGTATAATTAGCCCGTCAGACAAATGCGATATTCAAAGGAGGATTTCAATGCCGACACCGGATCCTATAGCTTTTACGATTTTCAATATAGATATCATGTGGTACGCGATCATGATAACGTCAGGTATAATTACAGGCACTGTCATATGCTGCAGACGCTCACAAAAACACGGGCTGTCTTCTGACAGGATACTTAATTTTGTCATAATATGCATACCTATGGCAATAATCGGAGCAAGACTTTACTATGTCATATTCAACTGGTCTATATATGAAGGCGATCTCATTAAAATACTTAATACCAGAGCCGGGGGACTTGCGATACATGGAGGACTTATCCTCGGTATAGCGACAGCGGCTGTATTGTGTCTGATATGGAAAATACGGCCACTAAACCTTATGGATCTTGCCGCTCCTTCCATTGCAATAGCTCAGTCCATAGGGAGATGGGGAAATTATTTTAACTCTGAGGCCCACGGAGGTCCTACAGATCTGCCATGGGCAATAACAGTCAATGGCCAGTCTGTTCATCCGACGTTTTTATATGAATCAATCTGGTGTTTCATTCTTTTTTTCCTGCTGCTTTATGTCGACAACAGGCGCAGATTTGAGGGACAGACCTTCCTGGTCTACTGCATATTATATTCAGCAGAGAGATTTTTAGTCGAAGCTCTCAGGACCGACAGCCTTATGATAGGACCTTTTAAGCAGGCCCAGGTGCTCAGTATCACAGTTATCATAATAAGTATCATACTATATATCCTGCTGTATAAAAAAAACAATAAGCAGAAGGAGAACGATAAACCCAACAGATCATAAAAAATAAATTTTGATTTCTTTTAAAAAAGGAGGTACCCATGAAAATAAAATTTCTCGGAACAGGTGACTCATTTGCACATGGCGGCCGGCTCCAGTCCGCCATATTGGTGGAAAGCAACGGTCACAATATTCTGCTCGACTGCGGCGCCACATTTCTGAACTCAGCTTACAAATTCGATATCGATCCTAATTCCGTAGAAGCTATCTTTATAAGCCATCTCCATGGTGACCATTTCTGCGGTATTCCTTTCTTCATCCTCGATGCCCAGCTGCACAGCAAAAGACAGGGGCCTCTACTGCTTGCAGGCCCTTCTGGATTTAAAAAAAGACTTGTCGCCGCGATGGAGCTGATGTTTCCCAAATCGTCAGAAACAAAACAGAAATTTCACATTCATATAGAGGAATTCTCGGGAAAACCTTTAATCTGGAACGGCTTCTCTCTGGAAACCGCAGAGATGATACATCCCAGCGGTGATCCTTCTCTGGGCTTCAGGATATCTTCCGGCGGTAAGGTCCTTTCTTATACCGGTGACACCCAGTGGAATGACAATATTCCTGTTATTTCCAGAAAATCCGACTATCTTATTTCCGAGGCATATTTTTATACAAAAAATATAAAATACCATCTTAACTTTGAAACCATACACAAAAACCGAGATTCCATAGATGCAGATAAGATCATACTTACCCATATGGGTCCTGAAATGCTGGCAAATACGGAAAATTTACCGGAAGAATACATATGTGCATTCGACGGCATGGAAGAGATTTTATGACCATTGTGATTTCACAGCTGATATCAATTTGAAAAAGCATGACCTTTATGCTATACTCTTTACGATCTGTATACAACGAAAACAAAGGAGATGTGAACATAAATGAAATTGGGTATCGTCGGACTTCCAAATGTAGGAAAGAGCACACTTTTCAATGCTATAACCAAGGCAGGTGCAGAAGCTGCCAACTATCCGTTCTGCACCATAGAACCAAATGTCGGAGTGGTTGCCGTACCTGATGAGAGGCTGAAAGTCCTACACGAAATATATAATTCAAAGAAAACCATATACACCACCATAGAATTTTATGATATCGCGGGCCTCGTAAAAGGCGCATCCAAAGGGGAGGGGCTCGGCAACAAATTTCTCGGTCATATACGCGAAGTGGCTGCAATAGTTCACGTAGTGAGATGTTTTGATGACCCTAATGTAGTCCACGTTGACGGAAAAATCAATCCTGTATCTGATATAGAGACAATAAATACTGAACTTATCCTTTCAGATATGGAGGTCATAGAACGAAGGATACAGAAGACTGCAAAGAATCTCAAAGGCGATAAAAGCCTGAAAAAGGAACTTGATCTGCTTAATCGTATATCTGATTTCCTCGGGGAGGGCAAATCCGCAAGATCAATGGATCTTGATGATGATGAGGCAGCATTCGTCAAAAGTCTCGACCTCCTATCATATAAGCCTGTCATATATGCAGCTAACGTTTCAGAAGATGATGCCGCATCCGAAGATAATGAGTATATAAAACAGGTTCGTGATTTCGCTGCTTCCGAAGGTTCTGACGTGATAGTCGTATGTGCTAAGATCGAATCTGAAATGGCAGAGCTGGAGGATGATGAAAAAGCGATGTTCCTGGAAGAAATGGGCATAGCCGAATCGGGCCTTGATAAGCTTGTAAAAGCCTCCTACAGGCTTCTTGATCTGATATCTTTCCTCACGGCTGGTGAACCGGAAGTAAGAGCATGGACAATAAAACGAGGCACCAAAGCTCCGGCAGCCGCCGGCAAAATCCATACTGATTTTGAAAAGGGTTTTATCCGTGCAGAAACCATCGCATATGACAAACTGATAGAATGCGGCGGCAATCTTGCAACAGCCAAAGAAAAAGGTCTTATAAGGTCTGAAGGCAAGGATTATGTGGTACGTGACGGTGACGTTATGCATTTCCTGTTCAATGTATAAAATATTTTGATGATAAAAGGCCGGTGAAAATCCCACGGGATTTTCACC
>CALCKF010000101.1 GCA_937966095.1 uncultured Eubacterium sp. | reverse complement strand
AAAACAGAAAAGATCTTCTCAAAGATTTCTGCCTTGCTGCAAACTATGCCGGTATAGCATTCGGTAATGCCGGATGTGCTGCTGTTCATGCTCTTTCATATGCTCACGGCGGTGCTTTCCATATCGCTCACGGCGAAGCCAACTTCATCTGCTTCACGGAAGTATTTAAGATGTATATGAGAAAGCAGCCTAAGGGCAAGATAGAAATAATCAATAAGATGTTTGCCGATGTACTGGGTTGTGATGTCAATGACGTATATCCTGCACTGGATGAATTCCTCGGGAAGATCCTGGATAAGAAGCCTCTCAGCGAGTATGGCATGACAAAGGATCAGGTCGCTGAATTTGCCAAATCAACTATTGACAATCAGCAGAGATTGCTCGGAAACAACTACGTTGAGCTTACAGAAGCCGAGATAGCGGAGATATTTGAAAATCTTTATTAATCATTGAGGCTGAATCAATATCAAAATGATATAAGAAACGGCATATGCCATGGCATATGCCGTTTCTGTCTTTATAACAGATCAATTTAGACATACCAAGACCGGAACTCATCTTCCAAACCGGCGTTGCCTTTTTGTGTAAATTATGATATTATGAACGAAATTGTTATTTGATTTAAAGAGAGGGTATAACATGCAACAGAATATGATGGGACAGAACATAATAATAACAGAACCCAGCAGCAACTTGAGAGCATTGGGCAGAAACGCCCTGGCAGGAAAATGGCAGCTTGCCATAACAGCGGTCATTATATATGATCTTTGTATACAGGTGCCGCCTGCGATATTGAATGCGGTGTTTGGTGTCAATATGGGAGATTTTTATTTTTACAGTAGCTATAATAATATGTATTCATATAATACCATTTATGAAGAGATGCCGTCATACTCATCTCTGAGCGGTATATATCTTATGCTGGTAACCGGTGCATTTACTTTAGGGATAACATTGCTCTTCCTTGCTCTTTTCAGAAAGCAGACTGTGGGAGTCAGTGATATATTTCTGGGGTTTGAATGCTTCGGAAAAGCTTTGGGACTTTTTCTGTTCCAGATGTTGTTCATATTTCTCTGGGCACTGCTTTTGATAGTACCGGGGATCATAGCTTCTATAAGGTATAGCCAGGCTTTCTTCATACTGGCTGATGATCCAAGCAAGGGGATAAGGGAGTGTATGGATGAGAGCAAGAGAATGATGAAAGGAAATAAGGCAAAATATTTCTGCCTCACTATATCCTTTATAGGGTGGCTGCTGCTTTCAGTGATACCTGCCGGAGTACTGGAGGGTATAGTTGCAGCATTTAACGCTCCGATGTTCCTTCAGATAGTCGTATCCATAATCGGTTATCTGTTTATGGTGCCGGTTATAGCATATATGTATTCTACTTATTCGGGTTTCTATGAAATACTGGCAGGACATCTGATAAAGGAAACGGAACCGGTACATCTTTATATGGATCAGCAGCCGATACAAGATGCAGCGTCGTCTGTAAAAGAAGCGTCATCTGAAAAAACGACGGAAGAACATACAACACAGCAGCATGAAAATAAAGTAAAAACAGAAACAGAACATGAAACAGAAAAGCCCGATGAAGAAAAGAATCTGAATGTTGCTGATGTAATGTCGGAAAAGGAAAATGCAGACAAAGAAGACAAGAGTGACGAGTCTGCAACTGATAGATAAAACACTTGGAACAGCGTTGTTATGTAAATACTGATAAAAATTCCCCTTAGTATATAAGGGGAATTTTCTTATATTATATCATTTTTTCTCCAATATGTTTTTTATCATTTCGGAAGATATCGTCTGATCGTTTTTTCCGGTCTCATCAATTTCATTGGTATTTGAATCTTCATTATCGTTATCAGAGCGCGCAGCTTCAAAACTGTCATCAGCCGGTATACGTGATACAGAACTGTAGTATGGATTGTTCTCCGGATGTGCATCTGTATCATCATTATCGTCTTTTTTTTCTTCGGATACGGCAGACGCATGGATTTCATAAGTCGGTCTGGTAATAGAATGAAATATCATGGCGGAGGCAAAGAGAAGTATCGCGAATCCGAAATAGAATGCAGAGGATTCCAGTATATACCTGAATGCATTGTCAGGCGATATGGCGGATGTTTCCATATATGTACGTACATAACCGACAGAGTATACTGTCATATATATCCCACATACAAGAAATGCTGCAGATGTGAGAAATAGAAATACTGTTATTATCAGAGATGTTTTTTTAGTCTTGTGCATATTTTCGTTCCTCTCATTTATATTTGGTCTTTATATTAACAACAGCGATGACTTTAATCATATTATGTTGAATAAGAAGGAGGTCATCTATGAAAAATAAAACAAGAAACATATATCCCGGAGGCAATACCCCCTATGGGTTCTATTCCTATTATAACTATATTCTACCTCAAAGTGAAGCAAAAAAAATTTTCTGTATAAAGGGAGGGCCGGGATCAGGCAAATCTACGATGATGAAACGCATCGGAGAATATTTTGCCGCCAGAAACGAAAAAGTGGATTTTCTTTGGTGTTCATCTGATCCGGCATCTCTTGACGGTATACTGCTTAGAAACAGAGGCATTGCCATAGTAGATGGGACAGCGCCGCATATAGTGGATCCGGAGAATCCCGGAGCGGTAGACGTCATAGTGAATATGGGAGAGTATTGGGATGAAAAAGGTATTCGGGAAAATAAAGACGAGATAATGGAATGCAATCAAAGGATAAAAACTCTTTTTGATTATGCATATGGATATCTTAGATGTGCGGGACAGCAGTATTCATTCATGTCTGAGATAATTGATAAGCGTATAACATATGAAGAAATACGTGAATGTCAAAACCAGATAAGGATAAAGCTTGATTCCGTAACAGCTTTAAAAAGAGCCGAAAACAGAGTAAAAAAAGATATGATCATGGGCAGGGATGAAGCTGCGGGAAAAGTAAGAAGATTTTTTGCAAGCGCTATAACACCGGAAGGGATAATCAGTCACATAGATTCAATTGTTTCAGATATCGATAAGGTAATAATACTGGAGGTACCGAAGGGATTCAGGACAGAAAAACTTTTGGGTCCCGTGTCGCAGAGGTTGAGAGATGCAGGCTTTGATGTTGAAGAGTATTATTGTCCTATGATGCCTGATAAAAAAATCGAGCATTTAGTGTGTCAGGAAGCCGGTGTGGCTGTGACCTGCGCTAATGAATATCACTTTACCGATCCAGAAAATATCAGAGGAAAAGCCATGGAAATAAAGCTTGATTTATATGAAGGCGAACCGCATGATAAAATATCCGATAAGATATTGAGTCACCTTGAAAGCTCCAGTCGTGAAAACATATCAAAAGCTGTGGAGATCCTCAAGTCGGCAAAGAAAAATCATGATGTACTGGAAAGTTATTATATCTCCAATATGGATTTCGGAAAGATAGAAGTTCTGAAAAGAAGGATAATAAGCAGTGTAGAAAAAGAAATATGACTGAATAAAATACAATTGATAATATAGAGTATATATACGAATCAGAAGAAAAAAATTTCCGGTCATGGAAATTTTTTTCTTCTGACTTAAGATCTTTTTTTCATATTCTTTTCTATCAGTGAAAGAGAAAAAAAGGATCCTTTTTAAAATATTGAGATTTCAATATGCACGGGGTTCCTGCAATATTTTAGGAAAATACCGTATACATGGCATATATGGCGTGAAACTTGCAAACTATGTTTTTGAAATAATCATATGATCATTATATATTTACAGGAGGAAAGATTATGAGTAGTAATGGAGGAAGACAGGAACTTCAGAAATCTCTCAATATGAAAGATGTTCTGGCCCTTGCATTCGGTACGATGATAGGATGGGGCTGGATAATGCTGGCAGGTTCCTGGGTAGGAGACGGCGGTACTCTGGGAGCAATACTTGCATTTTTGCTGGGCGGCATCATGGCTGTTTTTGTAGGCCTTACTTATGCGGAGCTTACACCTGCACTGCCGCTTGCAGGAGGAGAATTGGTATTCTCCTACAGGGCAATGGGTTATAATGCATCGTGGTTTACCGGTTGGATGATAACTCTTGCATATCTTGGAGTAGCAGCGTGGGAAGGACCTGCGCTTTCAAATGCACTTGGATTCTTGTTTAGCGGACTTCTGCCTGAACTCGGGGTTTTGTATGAGCTGCAGGGATCTGAAGTAACAGGTATATTTCTGCTTATAGGATGTGTAGGTGCAGTTGTTATGACTGTTATAAATTACAGAGGTGCGAAAGCATCTGCAGTATTTCAGACAACAGCGACTCTTGCAATGGCTATCGGAGGCATAGCGTTCTTTGTGAGCGGAACTGTGACCGGAGATATAAGCAATCTGGAACCTCTCTTTACTGATGGGAAGGGGTTTGTTGCCGTTGTACTGGCTGTACCTGCGATGTTTGTAGGATTTGATGTTATTCCGCAGGCTGCTGAGGAGATGAAGATACCTCTCGGCAAGATAGGAAAAGTTATGATCATTGCAATAGTTATGGCCGCAACATGGTATATAATCATGATACTTGGTGTTGCAATGTCTACGCCGGGAGATGTTCTTGCCGGATATAATTCAGATCCTGATGCTGTTCCCGTAGCAAACTGCTTTGCATATGCTCTTGGAAGTCCGGTATTCGGTAAACTCATGATAATTGCAGCAATGTGCGGTATATTGACTTCATGGAACGGGTTTATAGTCGGAGCATCCAGAGTGATCTTCTCAATGGCAAGAGCGCATATGCTTCCTGAAGTTTTTGCAAAGGTGCATCCTAAATACGGTTCACCGGTAGCTGCAATCCTTCTGGTAGGTATAATAACGATACTTTCACCTCTTCTTGGAAAGAGTGCCCTTGGATGGTTCGTAAATGCTGCCGCATTCGGGACAGTAGTAGCTTATCTGATGGTATCACTGTCCTTCCTGATCCTCAGAAAGAAGGAACCTGAACTGGAAAGACCTTTCAGAGTAAATGGCGGTATAGTTGTTGGTATCATAGCTGTTGCCGTAGCTCTTTTCTTCTGCTCGCTGTATCTGCCTTTGTTCAGTCCTACTCCTCTGGCACCGATAGAATGGGCTCTGGTAGGAGGATGGATAGTGCTTGGCATCATACTGTTCATTGCCAACAAGGTCGGCAAGAACGGAAAAGTAAGCAAGGAAGAACTGGAATATCAGATGTTCGGATCCGATTACAGAAGATTTTAAGTGCCCTATTTATAAAATCTTTCAAAAACAGCGGAGTGTCTATGGTCACTCCGCTGTTTTTTATGTAAAATATGTATGAGATATATTATATTTGATACGGGTATATATTATGAATGAAAAGAGAAATACTCTCAGCAAAGTACTTGGAAGGATAGATATAATAGCTATAGGCTTCGGGACGATGGTAGGATGGAGCTGGATAATGATGGTAGCATCCTGGATAAACGAAGCAGGCCTTCTTGGAGCCGTTGTGGCATTTGCTGCAGGAGGGATGATAATACTTGCTGTAGGCATGACTTATGGCGAGCTTACAGCAGCGATGCCTCTGGCAGGCGGTGAATTCGTATTTGTCTATAGAGCACTCGGCAGCAATGTGGCATGGATGGTGGGATGGATAATGTCACTGGCTTATATCGGTGTTGCAGCATGGGAAGGTATAGCATTAGCAACAGCAATAGACTATATACTGCCGCTTCCGGATATTTTCCCGTTGTGGGAAATTGCAGGGTATCAGGTATACCTTTCATGGACGGTCATCGGTATGGCAGGTGCTTTTGCCATAACAGTGATAAATTTTTTCGGTATAAGATTTGCGGTCCTGTTCCAGGTTGTTGCCACAGCAGCACTTATGACACTGGTGTTATTTATATTTTTTGGCGGCATAGCCTTTGGCAGCAGTGACAACATAGGGGAGCTGTTTGTTTCGATCGATGGATTTTCCTATGTACTTCTGATGGTTCCTGCAATGCTCATAGGCTTCGATGTAATACCACAGTCAGCGGAAGAAATGAATATAGGACCACGCAATATAGGAAAGATGGTGCTGGTATGCATCATTGTAAGCCTTGTATGGTATCTTATACTTATAATAGGAGTATCTATGGCGGCTCCGATGGAGATAAGAGACTCGGGGATAATACCTATGGCCGATATAGCGGCATATCTGTTCAATGGACGTATTTTTTCCGCGGTCGTCATAGTTGGCGGAATATTCGGCATACTGACATCATGGAACGGCTTCTTTATAGGTGCAACACGGCTGATATTCGCTATGGGAAGAGCCGGGGTCATACCCGGGGTATTCGGGAAAGTAAATAAAAAGTACAAATCTCCATGGGCTGCTACGCTCCTGGTGGGAGGAATATGCGTATTTTCTCCGATGCTGGGGATGAATGCTCTGGTATGGTTTGTGGACACAAGTTCATTATGCGCGCTTTTTTCTTATGTTTTTGTTGTTATTTCATTCATCGTCCTCAGAAAAAAAGAGCCGGATCTTGTAAGACCTCTGCACGTGAGAGGAGGTATAAAATCAGGTGTGTTCATATTGTCAGTCATAGTTATATATTTTGTGATATATCTTCAGAGCAATATAAGCATTTCTCCGCTTAGCCCGGAATATATAATAACCGTATTGTGGCTGATCGCAGGTGTCATTATGGCAGCATCAGCTAAAATAAGATACAGGAATATAAGCGGAGAAGAAAGAGAACTGCTGGTATTCGGTCAGAGATTCGCAAGAAAGGGAGGAAAAGATGAAAAAAAGAATGGTTAAATATTCCTTCCCTGCTGTCATAGTGATCTTTATTGCTGTGATATGCTTCTATGGCATAGAGAATAGCATTATAAACGTAAAAGATATCGGAGAGTCAAAGGTGGAACTCAACAGTAAGGAGAGTGAATATGCTGAAAAACATGGCGAGATAAAAATATATGTGGACGAAGATCTGAGGTATCTGACCGGAAAAGGAAAAAAAGGATTTCTTCAGGAGTATATGAATGACATACTGTCTGTTTCCGGTATGAAAACAAGTATCGTCAAGACAGAAGAGGATGCTGACTGTCGTATTGCAGTGATTACTGATGATATAAGAGAAAACAGTGACGAAATAAACTATACTTCACCTGTATTGCAGATAGAGGGTGCTCTGTTCATATATGATGGTAAAGAAAAAGTAAAAGCTGATCAGGGGGTCATGATGGATAACAGAATCGAAAAAGGAAAGTCTGTGTATCATGACGGTGAAGCTATAGAATTCAGACATGCAGAAAATGCATCGGAAGCTGTGAAAACAGCA
Organism: uncultured Eubacterium sp.; assembly: GCA_937966095.1. Classification (GTDB taxonomy): domain Bacteria; phylum Bacillota; class Clostridia; order Peptostreptococcales; family Anaerovoracaceae; genus Lentihominibacter. The sequence goes on along the minus strand of CALCKF010000101.1, from coordinate 61,915 downwards.
GTAAAGGAGAACCTGCAGTTTATACTGGGTGATAAATATGCTCTGCTGGATGCATTGGAAGAGTACGGAGGATATATACCGCTTGAAGATGAGATATACGATAAAAATGTATGCCTTCTTACAGATAAGGATGATACGGCATTGCATGGGATACTGAATAAATGTATATATTCGGCTGACAGGCATTATCTGTCCTATATGAACAGTCAGAAATGGCTTGATGGTACAGGCCCTGTATATATGAAGGACAGCTATGAAGATCTTTATATGCTGGTATTTATAATATTAGCATCTGTAATGATAGTTTTTTTCATATATTATCAGGCAAATAAAAATTTATATGCAGAACTTAATGACAGAATGGAAAAGCTGGCAGAAAGCAAAAAAGAACTCAAGACCACATTCAACGGTGTGGGGTATTTTATGGCGGAGCTGGATCTTGATGGAGGTATAATAGATATAAACAGAGCATTTTATGATGCTGTACACTGCGATATATCCAACAGAAGGATATGGGAGGTCATGGATCTGGATGATGAGAACAGAGAAGCACTTATTAAAATGATACGGAACTCAGGTATGTCAGAAAAAGCTGAAAGCAGAGAACTCATATCAAAAAGGAGCATATTGGAAACCGACATATTTCCTATAGAGAATGCCAGGGGAACGGTAGACAAGCTGCTTTTCATGGCAAAGGATATAACCGGTGAGCGTATGGCCGAAAGACAGATGATACAGGATAACAAAATGATTGCTGTCGGGCAGCTTGCTGCAGGTGTTGCCCATGAAATAAGGAATCCGCTTGGGATAATAAGAAATTACTGTTACGTGCTTAAAAACATCCATGATGAGAAAACAAGAGAAAATGCCATAGATCATATAGAAAAGGCAGTGGACAATTCGGGAGCTATCATAAATACGCTTCTTGATTTTTCCAGAGCATCGTCAAAACAGAGAAAAATGATAGATATAGAGGAGCATATCAGATCACTTGCTTCACTTAACAACAATATATTCAGAAAGAAGAATATAGAGCTTCGTATAGAATGTTATGAAACCGTAAAGGCATTTGTGATACCGGAATCCCTCGACATGATACTTATCAATCTGATATCAAATGCGACCGATGCAATGGATGATAATGGAATTCTGACTATAAAAGTGATAAAATACAAGCAGAACTTCGAGATACATGTCCAGGATACCGGCACAGGTATAAAGAAAGAGATACTTCAGGAAATATTTAATCCGTTTTTTACAACTAAAGGCAGTAATGAGGGAAACGGGCTTGGGCTTTATATAGTTTATAACGAAACAGAGAAACTGAACGGAAAAATAGAGGTGGAAAGCAGAGAAGGAGAAGGCTCCGTATTCATGTTAACATTACCGCTTGGAGATGAAGCGGAGGAGGGTACTAATGATCAGGGAAAATCTCAGGATACTTGTAGTAGATGACGAAAAGGACTACTGTGAGGTCCTTAAAATGATTCTGGAAAGCAATGGATATACGACCGAAACCTGCTTCAATGGACAGGAAGCCCTGGAGATGCTTGAAAAGGGCAGTTTCGATGTTGTTATATCAGATATAAACATGCCGGTGATGGACGGTTATGAGCTGCTGAAGGAAATCAAAAAGAGAGAGTATGATACTGAAGTCATAGTTCTTACTGCTTTCGGAACAATAGAAAAAGCTGTAGAAACCATGAAGTCCGGAGCATATACGTATGTAACGAAAGGAAACGATCCGGAGGAACTTCTTATAGAGATCCGCAAGATCAAAGACATGAGAACCGCTGTCATAAAAAACAGAGTTCTTGAAGAAAAGGTAAGAGGCGGATATATGCTGGAAAGCAGGAATTCAAAATTCAGCAGGATGCTTGTCCTGGCTGAAAGAGCTGCGGCGAGCGAGTCCAATATACTGATCCTGGGGGAATCAGGAGCAGGCAAAGAGGTTCTGGCCTCTTTCATACATGAGAAAAGCAGCAGGAAAAATGCAAATCTTCTTGAACTGAATTGTCAGGCTCTTTCGGAGTCCATATTGGAATCAGAGCTTTTCGGACATGAACGCGGTGCTTTTACAGGAGCTACTCAGAAAAGGATAGGACTTTTTGAAGCAGCTCATGGCGGAACGCTTTTCCTTGACGAGATAGGAGGAGTCTCGATGGGGCTCCAGGGAAAGCTTCTTAAAGCTATAGAGAACAAAACGATATACAGGATGGGCAGCAATACCCCTATAACAGTTGATTTCAGACTGATAACAGCTACCAACAGAAACCTGAAGGAAGATATGGATCGCGATCTGTTCAGAAGTGATCTTTTTTACAGGATAAGCACCATAGTAATAGAACTGCCGCCTCTCAGAGAAAGACCTGAGGATATACAGCTTTTTATAGACTATTTCGTCGATAAGTATTCCCGGGAGATGAAAAAAAAGCATACGTATATGAGTGATAAAGTAAGGGAGCTTCTCATAAACTACAATTACCCGGGAAATGTGAGAGAATTGAAAAATATAGTCGAGCGATGCATGGTGCTGTCTGAAGAGGGAGAGATAAAAGAAGAATATCTTCCCTCAGAGATCATATCAGGAAGGGGAAGGCATGTAAGCCAGAGTATTTTTGAAACTGATTATACGGAATCCTTGAGAGAGTACAGAGGAAAGGCTGAAAAATCGTATATCGAGGGACTTTTGGAACGATATCCGGATGATATGAACAAGGTGGCAGATATACTTTCTATTTCACGCAGACAGCTTTTCAATAAACTTGTTGAATTCGGACTGAAATAAAGGCGGACGCATATTGAGAGCATGGATGGCAGAAGACATCCATGCTTTTTAAGTTATAAAGCATTTGTGAATAAAAAAGGAAAAAAAGACCATAATACATACGAGGAGAGATGTATTATGTTCAGAGATACGAGAAGAAAGAAACTGAGAAAAAGGATAGTTTTTACAATAATGGGGGCACTGGTTCTTAGCTTTGGTATATGGCTGAATTATCAAGATACCTCTGATACGGAGCCTGCACAGGATGCTGTACAGAAAGTTGAGGTAGAAGAAAAACAGCAGAAAGAAACCGGCGTAGAGAAAGATGATGACAAGGGGACAGACACGGAAACGGAACCTGAAACATACCTAATAAAGGAAGTCGACGGAGTAGTCAAGGTCTTTGTCTGTGATTCAGAGGGGAACGAGGAACTTTATCTTATAACATCAATACCTTTTGATCTTCTCTCGGAAAACGATCAGCAGCTGTTTATAGACGGAGTGACTATACAGACCGAGGACGATCTTGGCGAATTCCTTCAGAACTTTGACAGCTAGGGGGATTCTGATGAAAAAATTCATTAAAAAGGGAACGCTGGTATTATGCGGACTGCTTCTTTCCATAGCCTTGATAGGGCAGGTGATGCCGGAAAACGACAGTACAGCGAATGTTCCGGTAGTGGCAGAAAAGGTGCTGGTGCCCGGAGGTCAGTCTGTAGGGGTCAAAATGGACGTCAGAGGCGTTTTGATAGTAGGCCTTGAGGAAATAGAGGGGAAGAGCGGAAAAGCGATCAATCCCGGTCTTTTGAGCGGTCTTCAGATAGGAGATATAATAATGGAGATCAACGGTACAGAAGTGTATCATGCAGATGAAGTGCAGTCAATAGTAAACGAAGTTAAGGACACGGTAAAACTGAAGATAAAAAGAAACGGCGAGATCATGAATATCAGCATAAACCCTGTAGAGTCAGGTGAGGACGGTCTTTATAAGCTGGGAGTGTGGGTAAAGGACAAAACAGCCGGTATAGGCACTTTGACATATTACGATCCTTCGAATTCTACTTTCGGAGCTTTAGGCCACGGAATAGTGGATCCTGAGACGAACTCTATACTTTCGGTGGAAACCGGGTTGCTGCTGGAATCACAGGTGAGAGAAGTGGAGGAAGGCAAAAGCGGTGAGCCGGGTGAAATAAAAGGGATATTCTATCATTCTGATGATCCGCTCGGAAGTCTTGAAAGGAACAGTGAATTCGGAGTGTTTGGTGTCTCATATCATCCCATAGAAAATCCTTTATATGAAAAACCGCTGGCCGTAGGGACTAAAGACCAGGTCAGACTGGGAAAGGCATATATACTGTCCACACTTTCCAACAATGAAATAAAACGTTTCGAGATAGAGATCGAGCAGATAGAAGATCAGGATGCGCCTGCTGATAAAAGCATGGTCATAAGAGTGACGGATAAGGAGCTTCTTGATGAGAGCGGAGGTATCGTACAGGGAATGAGCGGAAGCCCTATAATACAGGATGACCGCATCATAGGAGCAGTGACACATGTTTTCGTCAATAATCCGAGTCGAGGATACGGAGTTTTTATCGAATGGATGCTGAGGGAGTCAGATCTTGTCGAAAATTAAAATAAATTGTATTTCGTAATCCGTTGATAATATCCTTCATATATTTAAAATTTAAATTGTAGTGTAAATAACCTATAATTTCCAATTAATTTTTATTATTTGACATGGCATATGTCGAAAAAGCCATGATGTTAAAAAACAGGAGGATATGAAAATGAAAAGAATTAAAATCGGTATCGCTGACGATAATAAGGAATTCTGTGAACTTCTGGTTGACTATTTTTCCGATAAAGAAGATATTGATTTGGCTTTCGTTTCTCATGATGGAATAAAAACTGTAGAAAACATCAAATCCAATCAGCCTGAAATTTTGATACTGGATATGGTCATGCCTCATCTGGACGGATTAGGCGTTCTGGAAACTATTAACAATATAGAACTTGAAAAATACCCGAGAACTATCGTTTTATCTGCTGTGGGACAGGAGCCTATAACACAGAAAGCAATCAGCCTGGGAGCGGAATACTACATAGTAAAGCCTTTTAATCTGGATATACTGATGAAGAGGATAAACCAGCTTTCCGGAGTAGATGACAGCAGCGAAAACAAGATGCAGTACGCGCGGGCGATACTTACAGGACAAAAAGAGGATGAAGACAAAAGCCTTGAAATAGATATAACCAACATAATACATGAGATAGGAGTGCCTGCACATATAAAGGGATATCATTATCTGCGTGATGCCATAATAATGGTGGTGGAAGATATTGATCTTCTGGGAGCGGTAACAAAGGAGCTTTATCCTGCAATAGCAAAAGCAAACAATACTACTCCGAGCCGTGTAGAACGAGCCATCAGACATGCTATAGAAGTGGCATGGAACAGAGGAAAACTTGAGACCATCAATTCACTGTTCGGATACACTGTGCAGAATGACAAAGGCAAACCGACGAATTCAGAGTTCATAGCTATAATAGCGGATAAACTCAGGATAGAGAGAAGAGCAAGCTGAAGACTTATTTGCGCGGAAAACGAAAGAGGGTATCCTACAGGATCCCCTCTTTTGATTTTTAACGACATTTACTTGCATGTTGATGGCGGGTAATCACTGCAGCCGCAGTCGCAGTCTCCAGGTGACGGAGTGCAGCATGGATCGCAGCACGGGTTCGTAACACAAGAGTTTGACTCACTCTGACAGCAGCCGGACTCATTGCATCCATCATTTCTTTCAGGAAACAGACCGGGACATGTAACCACTCCGGAAACATTTTCCTGAAGAGGAGCTTCGGCAAATCCTGTAGAAAGGACACAGAGCTGTACCGGCACCGTTATCTTCTTTTCTACGGTCACGCAGATGGTTATGATAAGGTTAGCGGTTATTTCTCCGTTAGGACCTATACACAGATCTCTTGAAGCATTGTTTGTGGCCATCCTGCAGCTGAAGGCAGCGTTTGAAAGCTCCGTGAGCCTTGGCATGAATGCTGAGTTGGTCGTGCTTGGCATACACAGTTCAAAGAAGTTGGTAAGTATCAGCGGACATGACGGTTTAGCTATATTGACCTCGGCACATATGGTCATAGTGCTTTCTCTGCCGCAGCTGTCGCATACCGCAAGATCGATATAAACGACTATGTTTCCCCAGATTTTTACATTCTGTGTTCCGAATATAGGTGTTCCGCATTTTGTGGAATCACATTCACTTGTGTCAGCAAAAAGTATTTTTTCGGACGGTACGCCATCAGGTCCTACAGTTTCCACTACGCTGTTGCATTCATTCACGAAATATGCTCCTGAAATACCGGTTTCCATATCCAGAGTGAGATTGTCACAGCTGGAAGCCTGTGAAGGATCGAAAACTTTTTTGCATCTGATATCAAGTATCCTGCTTACTGAACAGCCTGGAGGAATAGCCGGTGAAAACTTCAGGCATTGGGCAGTCTTCATGCCCTGCATATGGAATCTTACTGCATCATATACGCTCTGTACATATATTGGAGTGGCGGTCACGTCATCCAGGTTGCCGCTGAAACTGCATAATTCATTTGCTTTGCAGCATGAATCAGCGGCGGTACCGTTCTGTGGTGTACAAAAACAGTTCATAATCTACCTCCTTGAATCATCACGTTATATAAATTTATAATGAATTGTTTGATGGCAGTATATGAAAAAACTGCATTTTATGTTACAATACAATCTATATTTTGAAGAAAGGCAGTGTTGCTATGGTAAAAACAGTAAAATTGAAATGCGGCACCACGATAATAATGGAAAAGACCGATTATGTGCAGTCGGCGGCGTTGGGTATCTGGGTAAAGGCCGGAGCAGCAGATGAAAATGACGGAATATCGGGTGTATCTCATTATATAGAGCACATGATGTTTAAAGGAACTGAAAAACGAACGGCAAAGGAGATCGCTTCCGATGTGGATAAGATCGGCGGCATGTTCAATGCTTTTACAGGGAAAGAGGCTACTTGCTATTATATCAAGACTCTTTCCTCCAACATATATGAAGGCGCGGAAATACTGCTGGATATGCTCACATGTTCAAAATTCGACCCTGAAGAGATGGATAAGGAGCGAAAAGTTATCTGTGAAGAGATAAAGATGGTGAAGGACAGTCCGGACGATGATGTATATGATACGATATCGGAGCTTGTGTCCAGCGGCAATCCTCTCGGGAGAAGCATACTGGGGACTCCGGAAAGCCTGGCCGGCATAGACAGATCGAAGATGACCGCATATTTCAGAGACAAGTATGCGAGAAACAGCATAGTAGTTGCAGTTGCCGGAAATTTCGATGAGGACAGGATAGAGGACCTGTTTGAAAGCCGTCTCAATGCTCTTGCAGCTGAAAAGATATGTGATGATATCAGTCTGAAACCATACAGACAGAGTTTCGATGTGAAGGTCAAAGATATAGAACAGACTCATATATGTCTTGCGACCCCGGGTGTTTCTATGGATGATGAAAAGTATTATGCATTTGTCCTTATGAACAGTATACTGGGAGGCAGTATGAGTTCGAGGCTGTTTCAGAATATAAGAGAAGAAAAAGGACTGGCATACTCTGTATGCTCTATGAACGTATTCAACAGCTATTGGGGATTTTTCAGCATATATGCCGGAGTTGCACATGATAAGGCACGTGATACGCTCGATGCCGTAAAATATGAATTGGAGGACATAAGCAGCAGGGGAGTTACCGAAGAGGAACTGTCCATGGCAAAGGAACAGGTAAAGAGCACATACATTTTCGGACTTGAAAATATCAACAGCAGGATGTTTTCAATAGGTAAGAACAAGCTGCTGCTGGATAAAGTGTATCCGCCGGAAGAAGTGCTTAAAAAATTTGACGAAGTAACGCTTGATGACATATTGGAAGCTGCATCTTTGATAGGAGACTATTCTTCATATTGCGGGGCAGCCGTTACAGGAAGAGAATTTGATTTGGAAAGGTTTGTCAGAGGATGAATATAAAGATCAAGTCGTTGTCGGGAAAAATTCCTGAGTATGAAACAGCCGGGTCAGCTGGAATGGATATACGTGCGTATATAGATGAGCCTGTTGTTATCGGACCAGGAAAAAGAGCATTGATACCTACCGGGCTTTTTATGGAGATCCCTTCAGGCTTTGAAGCCCAGATAAGAGCCAGGAGCGGCCTTGCTGTGAAACACGGTATCGGTCTTACCAACGGTACAGGCACGATAGACAGTGATTACAGGGGAGAAATCAAAGTTTCCCTCATAAACTGGGGGGAAGAGAATTTCACAGTAAATAACGGGGACAGGATAGCCCAGATGGTTATAAGCAGGTATGAAAAGGCTGATATGATCCTGTCAGACTCACTGTCCGAAACGGAAAGAGGCGGAGGAGGCTTTGGCCATACGGGTATATGATTTTTATCATGGCAAAACAGTGAAGCGTCGCATATACTACCGTGAGGTGGTGCAGATGACAGATTATTTACTGCTGGAAAAACTACACAGGATGATAAAGAATATATCAAAGCCCAGGCTCATGTTCAGGAAAGGGGTCTCGGCAAAGGGATTCTTCAGGCCCTATATGTCGCTGAGTGATTATACAAGAGCATCGATATTCAGAGATTTTGACGAGATAACACCGGTGACGGTAAGGTTTTCTTCCATGCTGGGAGACCGTGGAACAGCGGATACTTCAAGAAATATAAAAAGCATGAACGTAAAATTTATCAGTGGAGAAGGACGATATGATATGCTTTGTCATAATCTGCCGGTCTTTTTCATACATGATGAAACAAAATTTCTTGAAATGGCGGAAGCTTTTACAAAAAAAGAACGTTTTGACGGTGTAAACAGAGACGCATTCTGGCGGTTTATAGCGGATAATCCGGAATCGATGAATTGTGCCTTGAGATTTTACTCAAATGAATGTCTTACATCATCATTCGTTGACATAAATTGGTATTCTGCAAACAATACCATTTGGGAAAACGAGAAAGGGGAAAAATTCCTTGTGAGATACAAATGGACACCTGTGAAGGATGGAGAATCAGCATCAGGAGAATCGCTTGACAGGATATCCGCAGAATTCATGGCCGGATTTGACATTGACTGTGCTGAGGACAGTCTGCGCTCATCGATATCCTCAGGGCAGTTTCCATGCTATGAGATGTCTGTTCAGATGATGGATCATAATACGGCATCAGATGCCGAAATTTTAAAAGGCACGCTAATATGGGATGAAGAAACGAATCCCCCGGTAACAGCCGGCATAATGAAGCTTGTGGAGATACCTGATGATCAGAAAAGGGAGTGTGATCTTTTGAGTTTTGTTCCTGGAAGGACAATAGACGGGATAGAGATCTGCAGAGACGGGTTTACGGATGTGATAAATTACATATATCAGACAGAGGCTGTCGAGAGGGGTGAGGCCGATTGAAGGAAGCTGTTCAGGCCGGAAAATTTTACAGAGGGCTTTCGGATAAACAGAAAAGAGATCTTGCCGAAGCTGTTGCAGAGGATATTTTTTTTCTTGACGATGATCTGCAGAAGCGGATAATAGAACTGCTTGACAGTATAGATCATGAACTTGGCAGCAATGTCAGGCAGTGTAATCACATACGTGTATGATGATCGGAGGAACTGATGATAAATAGAGAAGCGCTGGAAAAGAGAGAGTATGAATATCTTTCACGATATGCGGCAAAATCAGCTGAAAGCAGAGGAAGGGCTGTAGATGAAGAAAAATGCAGTATCAGAACGGATTATCAGAGGGACAGAGACAGGATAATCCACTCAAAAGCATTTCGAAGACTCATGCATAAGACTCAGGTCTTCCTCGCACCGGAAGGGGATCATTACAGGACCAGGCTCACACATACGATCGAGGTCTCACAGATAGCAAGGACGATAGCAAGAGGATCAGGCCTCAACGAGGATCTTGCCGAGGCTATAGCAATGGGCCATGACCTGGGTCATACACCATTTGGACACAGCGGTGAAGCCGTACTAAATGAGATATATCCGGGCGGATTCAAACATAACGTGCAGAGTCTGAGAGTCGTTGATATACTTGAGTCAGCGAATTCCAGCAGACGAGGTATGAACCTTACATATGAAGTAAGAGACGGGATACTCAATCATACAGGGCCTGTAATGCCTGTTACAGCAGAAGGTCAGATAGTGAAGATAAGCGACCGCATAGCATATATAAACCACGATATCGATGATGCGATGAGGAGCGGTATCATAACAGAGGGCGATCTTCCTTCAGACTGCATAAAGATATTGGGTACTACCCACAAGGAAAGGATAGATACACTGGTCAAAGATATGATAGAAAACACCTTCGGCAGGCCTACAGCACAGTTAAGTGATGAAAAATCATCAGCTATGAACAAGCTGAGAAGTTATATGTTCGAGAATGTATATCATAACCACAAGGTAAAAAGAGCGGAGGATATAAATAAGGTCAGGATAATCATAACATCTCTGTATCAGTATTTTGCAGAAAATACTGACAGACTTCCGGAAGATCTAAAAGCCATGAGCGGTGAATTTTCAAAGGAAGAACTGGCTAAGGATCATGTAGCCGGAATGACTGACAGATATGCCGTCAATCTTTACGAAGAACTGTTCGTTGCGAAAGGCTGGAGGTGAAAAAATAATAAAAATAATAGCAGAAAAGCAAAATTTTTTTGTAATAAAAAAAGGAAAGTGGTGACTTTTGTCGTATATATAAAGTAAGTGTTGGTTTTAAGAGGGGCAAAAGTGAACATCAATAATAATGTGAATATAGCAGATGAAATAAAAAGCAGGTGTAATATTGTGGATGTGATAGGCAGAGTGGTTCCTCTGAAAAGATCAGGGAGCAATTACAAAGGTGTCTGCCCGTTTCACAATGAAAAAACACCTTCTTTTGTTGTTTCCGAAACCAAACAGATATTCACATGCTTCGGATGCGGTGCAACAGGAGATGTGCTGGAATTTGTGAAAAGATACTATAATCTGGACTTCAAAGGCGCGGTGGAGATGCTGGGCAGAGAGTACGGAATAGATACATCAGGCGCTTTTAGAGGAGGCCGGAGAAAGGAAGAACTTTATGAGATAAACCGTCAGGCGGCAGTTTTTTTCTATAAAGCAATGAGAGAAAAAGCAAATCCGGGATACACATATATGAAGCAGAGAGGCATAGGCGAAGATATCATGAACCGCTTCGGTATAGGCTATGCTGACGGACAGTGGGACAGTCTGCGCGATCATCTGAGAAAGAAAGGTTATGATGACGCCAAGCTGGCAGAGCTGGGACTTGTATCTGTGTCAAAGGGAAAAGTTTTTGATAAATTCAGAAACAGGGTAATGTTTCCTATTATAAATACAGGTGGAAAGGTGATAGGATTCGGCGGCAGGATAATAGACGAGGGAGAGCCTAAATATCTGAATTCACAGGAATCTGCCATATTTCATAAAAAAGATAACCTTTACGGTATGAATCTTACAGGTAAGGAAGTTAGAAAAGAGGATTCCATAATACTTGTGGAAGGCTATATGGATGTCATTTCTCTATATCAGAACGGTGTGAGAAACGTATCCGCATCTCTCGGAACGGCACTGACTGAAAATCAGGTGAGACTCATAAGACGGTATACTAAAAATGTGATCCTTTCATACGATGCCGATCAGGCAGGACAGAATGCTGCACTGAGAGGCCTGGATATCCTGTATAAAGGCGGATGCAGAGCCCGTGTCCTGAAAGTTACCCAGGGAAAAGATCCTGATGAATTCATAAGGTCTAACGGTAAAAAAGCTTTTACACAACTCGTGGATATGGCGGCGCCGTATGGAGATTTCAAACTGGGAATGGTAAGAGAAAGATATGATCTGGATGATCAGGAACAGCGCATAGAGTTTCTGGATGAGGCCGTAAGAGTACTCAAAGAAATGAAGCCTGTCGAGGCAGATATATACATAAAAAAACTGGCCGAAGAGACCGGTATATCGGAAGGTGCTATAAGATTTGAATATTTAGGCAATAATAGTCAGGAAAGAGATGTGGAGACGTATATCAGTCCGGGCGGCGATGCTGAAGATGTACAGGATAACGATGATGTGACGTTACTGGAGCAGGATGTGCTGAAGCTGATGCTTCTGGACACTAAATATACTGATATACCGGATGATATAGAAGACTTTCTGTTTTCATCCGGCACGGGGAAAATGCTGTATCAGAGCATGATTTCGGCAGATGACGGCGGACGACCGCTTGAATTGGACCGGCTTAGAGATATGCTGGATGAAAAGGGCCTGAGATGTCTGGAGGAAATAGAGAAAAAAGTCGTACCTCCGGGTACGGAAGATACGATTTTCAGGGATTGTATCGAAAAGGCCAGGAATGATTTCCTGAAAGAAAAGGAAAAGGAGATAATAACCAGACTTTCGCTGGCAGACGAGGATGAGAATCACGATCAGATCGTGGATCTTACACAGCAGCTTATAGATATTCAGAAAAGGATAAAGAAACAGAGGAGTACAGGATGAGAGAAAACGAAGCAAAAAAAATGGATGAGGAGATTTTTGAGGGAAAAACGATGAAAAAAGAAAAGAACATGCAAGCAGAAAATGAAGTGACCGACATCGTTTTGAACGATGATATGAAAACACAGATAATAAACGACCTTGTGGAGAAAGCATCCGCAAAGCAGAAAAATGTGCTGACCTATACAGAGATATCAGACAGAATAGGCAATATAGAACTGGACAAGGATCAGATGGAGGATATATATGAGGGACTCATGGGAAAAGGCATAGAAGTCGTACTTGAAAGTGAGCCTGATGATATAGATCTTATGGAGATAGATAAGGAAGAAGTCGATGATCCCGAAGTCGATGCCGTGATAGCAGAAAATCCTGATGCAAAAGAAATAGATCTTGAGGCTACCATATCCAAGAATATCGCTGTAGACGATCCTGTGCGAATGTATCTTAAGGAAATCGGAAAGGTGCCGCTTCTTACGGCACAGGAGGAAATAGATCTGGCCAAGAGGATGGAGCAGGGCGATGAGTATGCGAAACAGAAGCTTTGCGAGGCAAATCTCCGTCTTGTTGTGAGCATAGCCAAGAAATATGTCGGAAGAGGCATGTTGTTCCTTGATCTTATACAGGAAGGCAATCTTGGCCTTATAAAGGCAGTGGACAAGTTTGACTGGACCAAGGGATATAAATTCAGCACATATGCGACATGGTGGATAAGGCAGGCCATAACAAGATCCATAGCAGACCAGGCCAGAACGATAAGGATACCTGTCCATATGGTGGAAACCATCAACAAGCTTATAAGAGTATCGAGACAGCTGCTGCAGGAGCAGGGAAGAGAGCCTACTCCTGATGAGATAGCAGACGAAATGGGTATATCAGTGGAAAAAGTACGTGAAATACTCAAGATAGCTCAGGAGCCCGTTTCACTTGAAACTCCGATCGGTGAAGAAGAAGACAGCCATCTGGGAGATTTCATACCGGATGACGATGCACCGGCACCTGCAGAAGCGGCTGCATTTTCCATGCTCAAGGAGCAGCTGGTAGATGTTCTGGGAACCCTTACGGAAAGAGAGCAGAAAGTGCTTAAGCTCAGGTTCGGACTGGAGGACGGAAGAGCAAGGACTCTTGAAGAAGTGGGCAAAAAATTTGACGTTACACGTGAGAGGATAAGACAGATAGAAGCAAAAGCCCTGAGAAAACTGAGACATCCTACCAGAAGCAAAAAACTCAAAGATTATCTTGAGTAGCAGAGGACAGATAAAATGATAAATTTAAGCGACAGACTGGAAAAAATGGCGCAGAGCATAAATAAAGGGGAAACCATGGCCGACATCGGAACCGACCATGGTTTTTTGCCGTTGTATATGCTCCAGAATGCTATGTGCCCCAGGGTGATAATGACAGATATAAGTGAAAAATCACTTATGAAGGCTGAAGAGAATGCTGTGATATATCTTGGAGAGCAGACAGAGGCAGCAGAATTCAGAGTCGGAGACGGACTTGTTCCTCTGGGCAAAAGTGAAGTTGATACGATAGTTATCGCCGGTATGGGAGGGAAGCTCATAAGAGATATAATGGCAGAGGATATGGAATTGACCATGTCTTTCAAAAAGTACATACTGCAGCCGCGTATAGGACAGGGAGAGCTGCGCAGGTGGCTTATTGAAAACGGATTTGTCATTATAAGTGATGATCTGGTAAGAGAGGGACGGCATATCCCTGAAATAATCACGGTGCTGACTCCGCTGGGGGCGGTAAATGGATCGGAGCCTGTAAAAGGTATGTCAGTTGACAGTATAAGACAGGCAGAGAAGAGTGCAGGAAATATAGTTTACCGTATACCGCCGTGGATAACAGATGCCGATGGACCTGTAATGGATTTTCTTGACGGGCATATAGAAAGTTCAAAGGTGAAACTGGAAAGTGTGATGCTGGCAAAGGAAAGAAACTGCAGCCTGGAAGAAGAAATATGCCGTGAGATACGTTATCTGGAGTGTCTTTTGAAGGAGGTAGGAAGTGGAAGAAACAGGGAAAGCGAAAAATGAAAGATTCATAACTGTAGCGGAGATAGCAGATGCACTGGAGGAGATCGCACCTGCAGTGCTTCAGGAATCATGGGATAACAGCGGACTGCTGATAGGATTTGAAAGCGAGCCTGTCATCAAAGCGGTTACATGCCTTGATGCAGATGAAGAAGTGGCAGATGAGGCGATAAAACATGGAGCCGGTATGATAATAAGTCATCATCCGCTTATATTCGGAGATATCAGATCCATAAAAGACAGCAGCTACAGCGGCCGCCTTATATTTAAGCTGATAGAAAACAGGATATCCGTATATTCATGTCATACTCCTTTTGACAAGGTCAAGGGAGGCAATAATGATATGCTGGCGGAGCTGTTAGAGCTGTCATCGGTAAAGAATCTTAACGGTAAAGATATATCTTCACCTGCTAAAATGGCATCGGCGATGGATGATGGTGATATAGGGAGGATCGGTAAACTCAGGAAACCGATGAGATATATGGAGTTTATCGGATATGCCGCCGAAAGGCTGGATATGAGCCTGAGAGAACTGAAAGCTGTCGGTGATATGGATACGGATATAAGCAGGGTGGGTATATGCACAGGGGCAGGAGCCGATTTCATAAAAATGGCTGCAGATGCAGGCTGTCAGGTGATGATAACCGGAGATGTCAGATACCATCAGGCAAGAGCTGCCGCTGAAAACGGCATCTGTCTTCTTGATGCAGGTCATTATGGCACTGAAAAATTTTTCGCCGGCAATATGAAAATGAAGCTCGAAAAAAAACTGGGAGAAAAGGTGGATATAATGGAATCTTCGGTCTGCCCGGATCCATTCAAGGTCATGTAAATGATTCCTTTACAAAACAGCTGCTATATGTTATAAATGAAAGGATCAGTTATTTTTTGGGTAAGACAGGCAATCGCGTATATCCTGTGATATATGAGGAAAGTCCGGGCTCCGCAGGGCGAGGATGCCGGATAACGTCCGGCGTAGGTAACTATAGGGAAAGTGCAACAGAAACATACCGCCGAAACGGATAATGCCGTGGCAAGGGTGAAATTGCGAGGTAAGAGCTCACAGAGAGGTATGGTAACATATCTTTCGTGTAAACCCCATCCGGAGCAAGACCAAAATAGGGCAGTAAATGCGGCGGCCCGTCGCTGCCCGGGAGGTAGGTCGCATGAGCTTGCTGGTAACAGCATGCCAAGATAGATGATTGCTTGATACAGAACCCGGCTTATGTCTTGCCCAATACTTCTTATTTTTTCATGAGGCCGAGAGCTCTCATCCTGCGGTAAAGAGTGGATTCACTTATACCGAGTAGCTCTGCGGCTTTGCGTTTGCCCCGGAGAGAATACCCTGTCGCATCGAGGCATTCCGATATGATCTTCCGTTCAGCCGAAGAAAGACGGCTCTTTAGATTTCCTGCGGTATCAGGCGCACTCCCGGATGCCGCTATTTTGTCGGGAAGACTTGAAGTCTGTATCTCAGGCGTATTTTCCATGTTTATGGCATATTCTATAGCGTTCTCTATTTCTCTTACGTTACCCGGCCATTCGTACCTGTTCAGAGCATCTCTGGCAGACGAAGAGATGCCAAGTATGCCCTTGTTGAGCTTACGGCTGAATTTTTCTATTGCGTGATCTACCAGCACATCTATATCTTCGGGACGCTGGCGAAGAGGAGGGATGTATAGAGGTATGACATTAAGTCTGAAATACAGGTCTTCTCTGAACTGATTGTTGCGTATCATACTTTCAAGATCTTTGTTGGTGGCGGCTATCACTCTAACATCCACATCCACCGGATGAGTGCTTCCGACAGGATCGACCTGACGGTTCTGCAGACATGTAAGCAGTTTTACCTGTAAATGCAGAGGCATGTCACCTATTTCGTCGAGAAAAATGGTTCCCTTATCGGCCAGCTGGAATTTTCCGAGTTTACCGGTTTTTTCAGCACCGGTGAAAGCGCCTTTTTCATATCCGAAAAGCTCACTTTCCAGCAGCATCTCAGGTATCGCTGCACAGTTGACCGTTATAAACGGCATGTGGGATCTTCTGCTGTTTTCATGGATCGACATGGCAAGAAGCCCCTTTCCCGTACCGCTCTCGCCGGTGATAAGTATTGTCGAATCGCTCTGCGCCACCTGGAGAGCTCTTTTTTTCAGCTTTAGCATCTCAGGGCTGACGCTTATGATGCTGTCGGAGGACATGTAAGTATCTGCAGTCGAAAGCAGAGAGGAAATGGTGCTTTTCAGATCGGTATTGTTCTGGGAAAGGATAAGCTTTCCGCTGATCAGCTCCGACATTATACGCAGGAATGTCCTGAAAGCAAGTGTCTTATCTATCATTTTCTGTCGCTGATTTTCCGTGAATGCGACAAGTCCTATCAGACCGACGGTACGGTCTTCTATTTTTATGGGGCAGCAGATTTCCGCAAGTTCATTTTCCTTTGAATCATATCTGATGTCTGATGACGGATCAAAGTTTATATATTCCTCTCCGTTTTTAAGACAATCGGCATATACATATGGAGAATCCAGATCTCCGTTTTCCTCATATGTGCCTATTTTTTCAAAGTACCTGCCTGTACCGCCGATTATCAGCAGTGTATGATCCACTATCTCTGTTTCCAGTTCCAGAGCGGCAGTTATCGCATTGGCTATTTGCTGTACAGTATCCTGTATAGTAGATAAAGACATCTGATCACCCCCTGTAATGATATTATAATTATACATTTTATTGTCATTTTTGAAAATAAAAATTTTCAGAAATGACAATTATGTGGCGTAAAATGATAGTTTTATCGCATAAAACCTCTTAAATCAGCGGTTTTATAACTTGGCATAAAGATTGCTTATATATTTTGTATAAGTTATATAATATTACAGATGAACAAGGAGAGTAAAATGATAACAGATAAAAAGAGTCCCTACAGACTGGTGACAGATGAACAGCTGGCAAAACTTAGAGCCAAGGAAGATGCCATATTCAACGAGCGCACTAAAAAAAGCAAGGAGGCTTTCGACAAGGCTCATGAGAACCTTCTGAACGGAGTACCTATGCCTTGGATGGGTGACTGGGGCACAGAACACCCTATATTCCTCAAAGAAGCCAGGGGAAACAGATGCATAGATATCGACGGCAATGAGTATGTGGATTTCTGTCTGGGAGATACAGGAGCAATGTTCGGTCATTCTCCCGAGGCCACAGCCGACAGGGTAGCCGAGCAGGTCAGAAAGGGCATAACCACGATGATGCCTACATTGGATGCTTTGGAAATAGGAAAAGAACTTGAAAAGAGATTCGGTCTTCCTACATGGCAGGTAGCTATGACAGCTACGGAAGCCAACAGATACACTATAAGGAATGCAAGAGCACTCACAGGAAGACCTAAGATAATGGTTATGCAGGAATGTTACCACGGAAGCCTTGATGAGACACTGCCTCATATAAATGAAGAGGGGAAACTGGCATTGAGAACAGAATATGATTCGAATCCAGGCCTTCCGAAGGATCAGCTCACCAGAGTAGTTGAGTTCAACGATCTTGAAGCAGCCGAAAGAGAGCTTGCTCATAGAGATGTTGCTGCAGTGCTTCTTGAACCTGTGATGACAAACTGCGGCATGGTGCTTCCGGCAGAAGGTTATCTGGAGGGTCTGAGAGAACTCTGTACCAAATACGGAACATATATGATAATAGATGAGACCCATACACTTTCCAACGGATATGGAGGATGCACCAGGGCGTGGGGCCTCAAACCTGACTTTGTGACGCTGGGCAAATCCATAGCCGGAGGTATACCTGTAGCGGTATACGGCTTCACAAAGGAGATAACCGACAAGATCAATGAGACATACGGCAATGCCGGAGTATCTGACCCTATGGGTATAGGAGGAACGCTGGCAGCTAATCAGTTTGCTATTGCAGCTATGAGAGAGACACTGGCAAACGTTGCTACAGAAGAAGCTTTTGAAAAGATGTTCAGAGGACAGAACAGACTGTCAGACGGACTTGAAAAAGTCATCGCAAAGCATGGAGTGGAGTGGAGCCTGACAAGATCCGGCGCCAGATGTGAGCTTCAGTTCATGCCTACCCTTCCTAAAAACGGTACGGAAGCAAAGAACAATTTTGACTGGCAGCTTATGTACTACATGCATATATTCCTTTCTAACAGAGGCATACTTATCACACCGTTCCATAATATGATGCTGATATCGCCTGTTACGTCAGATGAGGATATAGACCGTCTGATACAGGGATGGGATGACTGTATAGCCGAACTTGTTAAAGCAAGCAGGGAATAATGCAGATAAAGATCCGCTAAAAAAATAAAATAAAGCAAAATATATCTTGCATAAATCCTGAAATGTAGTATAATAAATGAGTCGCTTGAATTAAATGAAAGCGACCCATCTGCGGATATGGCGGAATTGGCAGACGCGCACGGTTCAGGTCCGTGTGAGGGCAACTTCATGGAGGTTCGAATCCTCTTATCCGCACCATATATACAAGACAGCCGAAGCTGTCTTGTATTTTTTATATTTTGATCATTTTGTATAAAAAAAGAGCCGTTCATTTTCTTGAAGCAGCTCTCGTTCTGTATCTCTTCTTGCAGTCCGTCTGGTCCAGCAGATAATCTATACTTACATTGTAGTAATCCGCAAGACGTATCAATATCTCAGTCGGTATATCGTTTTCACCGGTCTCATATTTGGAGTAGCCTGTCTGGGACATTCCCAGTATCTTGGCAAGCTCCTTCTGTGTGATATCGTGATCATTTCTCAAATCCCTGATTCTCCTGTACATTAATTACAGTCCCTCCGTAAGCAAAATAAATAATTCAGTCGATATATATACAGAATTGATTATAGAACATAAGCGTGTAATGAATTTGTTTTAACCTGAAATAGATTAATTCGTAATGTGGAAAAATATCGTTTTATGTATAAAAATGGCTGTTTTCCTTGACTAAAGATACAGAGGGGGTTATACTTAAAACAAAAGAATAACCTGTTTCAGGTTAATTTTTTGGTGCTCGACTAACCTGAAACAGGTTAAAAATAATATAGACGGTAGAGAAGAAGTGGTCACATTATTCGGCATAATAAAAGAACATATAGTATGGCGTGAGCAGATAATAAAGCTCGCCAAGGCTGATTAAAATGAAAACAACAGTAGTTATAAAATTGAATAATATAAATATAAAAAATGAAAAAAAAACAGATATAATAAAAGATTTTTCATTTTCTATTAAAACAGGGGAAAAAGTAGCAATTTTTCAAAAAAATAAAGCGCCTATTGATAAAAAAATTTTACCTAACCTTTTGATAGGTAAAACAGAGCATTCTTTTGGATGTATGCGTTTGAATGGAATTATAAAATCATTAAGCAATATAGATGATTTTTTTAACTTGAGAATGAGTGGGAGAAAAAACATATTCAATAATGAATTGTCGTTAGATATTGATAAATCTAATATCGAAGCAATGGAAGAAGAAATAATAGATTTTGCAGAAACCGGTATGACTATAGATAATCCTGTAAAAATATATTCAAGTATCATGAAAAAAAAATTAGCTTTTGCCATAGGTTTACACATTCCTTGTAATATTCTTGTAGTAGATCATACTTTTATATTAAATGATGGATCATTCATAGAAAAATGCCGAGATAGAATAGAAATGTTCGCGCAAAATGGAGGAACATTTTTACTGTTTGATGGCTCTCATGAAATGGCTGAAAAATGGTGTGATAGAGGGGTTATTATAAAAAATGGAAATCTTATTATTGATGATAGAATAGAAAAAGTATTGAAATTGGTAAATAAAATATAATGTATTTTAAGAGGAAATATGTTAAAAAAATTTAATTGCAAATCACTGTTATTTATATTTATTTTGTTAATAAATATGGTAGTTTTAGAGCCATCTTTTGCAGTTCCCAATGATTCAGATACAAAACTGTCTGACTTATATATAAATTGTGGAGAGCTTGTGCCGGAATTTTCTTCAGATATATATGATTATGATGTTTATGTAACAAGCGAACAAGAAAACAAAGACTGCCACACTTTTGCTGAACCTTTAAACGGTTTATCCAGAATCAAAATTGAGGGTCCTGTTGAATTTTCAAACAGAGATATAGAAAAAAAGATTACAGTTACTGATAACGAAGGAGAACAATCAATATATATTATAAATGTTCATATAGTAAAAAATAATGAATTGCTTTTGAATGGTAACCTTTATGTATTAGAAGATCCGGATTTCAAATTACTTCCGGATGGTTTCCAAAAAAATAATGTAGTAACAAAACGATTTGGAAAAATAACAGTAGCAGAAAATCCTATTGAAGATATTGTTATTATTCAGTATGTGAATGATTTGGATCAGAATGATAAAAAGTGGTATATGTATAATCCGATTACTGAGGAAATATATCCTTCTGAGGTGAAAAACATAAATGGGGATAAATATGTTCTAATTTCTTTGGGGAAAAAAATTTTCTACGGAAACAATGGCAAAGAAAAAAATTATTATACATACGATCAAAGTAAAGAAAAAATGGAATTTCTGGATAAACGTATAAATGTAATTGGATTAATCGTTATAATATCTGCGATTCTAATAACATTTATTTTATGTATTTTAATTTTGATTATTTTAAGAAAAGGAAGATATAGAAATAAACTAAAAGTTAAATATTTTAGACCATATCTTTCTTTTGACAATGAAGACATGAAATAAGGAGATTAAAATGTATTCATTTGCCGAAAAAAAAAGAAAAGAAACATTATTGAGAGAATATTTTGAAATAGTGTTTTTAAATAATATAAAGTGTGACATTTCAGAAAAAACATTATGCGAAAAAATATATTTTGACAAAGACATAAAATTAAACAACAGAAAATCAATGCTTAATTCAATGATAAAAAAAGGTTTTGCAGAGCGTGACAAATCTTTTTTTATAGCTTCAACCTCTAAAGGAAGGAAACTTTTGTCAGATGATATTATAAAGCTCACAGAAAAAGGAAAATCTTTTTTGGATAGCAAAAATGATTTAATTGAGTTTTATGAATTTGCCACACCCTATGTGAATATAACTGAATATCTAAAAACAAAACGGAAGATAAAGGAAGAGCCTAAATTTGAATACGCAATGATATCGATACTTATGAATAAATTGAAATGGTATAAGAAAATGGAGGATTATATAGGAGTTAGAGATATTTTTTTTAATGTAGGAGAATTATATGAGCGCGTGCCTTATGACTTCCGCGCAATATACAGCTATATCACATCTTTATATTTTGATGTAAGTGGGTTGGGATATTACAGTACTTTTCTGAGATATATAAAAGGAGAAATTACATTGAGACATTTAAACTGTGAATATGAAGGCTTGTATATAAATCCGGAAACAGTACGTAGGATAAAAAAAGTAAAAAGAGGATATAGAGATGATATGGTGGATCATATATATGAAAGAAATCCTATAAGTATAAATCTATGTTCTAAGAAAGCATTCTTACAATTGGTAAACGATATAATTTGTGGGGAATATTCATACATAAAATGGCAAAAATATTTTTCAGAAACATTTGTTGCTATGATAGGGATAGCAGATAAATACAGAAGAAGGAGAATCGGAAATGGATGATGTCAAATATGTATCAATGTTTGGATGTGATATATATGCGGGCACATTAGAAGATCTTATAGTCAAATTAATGCACGACATTTCTAAGGACACTAAAAATGTTGTTTTCGCTATAAATCCTTTAAAAGTTATGCTGGCAGATCAGGATAAAAAAGTAAAAGAAATACTTTTGAATGCAGATATATTGATTCCTGATGGTGTAGGCATATTATATACTGCCAAAAAGAGAAAACTGATTATTCGTGAAAGGATAACAGGCATAGATCTGATGAATAAAATGTGCAAAGTAGCATCGGAAACGGGTATCCCTATTTTTATATACGGAGCTTCTGCAGAAAATCTTAAACAAGCCATTAAGAATTTGAAACGGACCTTCAGAGGTATAAAAATAGCAGGCTACATGAACGGATATGAGAAAGACAATGATTACATAAACAGATGTATTAATGAAAGCGGAGCAGAGATCTTGTTTGTGGCATGTGGAAGCCCTTTGCAGGAAATATATATAGATGAAAATCGAAACTTATTACCAAATATAAAATTTTTTCTTGGTGTAGGCGGTTCAGTAGATGTTATATCCGGCAAAGTAAAAAGAGCTCCAAAATGGATAATACGTCTTGATATGGAGTGGCTGTACAGGATAATATTTCAACCTAAAAGGATAGTACATATAAAAGAAATAATAAAGTTTTTATTAATAAACAGACGAGCATCATAAAGCAAAATATACGAAGAAGAAGGAGAAAAGAAGGAGAAAATGAATATCAGTGTAATCGGATTAGGATATATAGGATTACCTACAGCAATAATACTTGCTTTAAACGGACATGATGTGAAAGGTTTTGACATATCTCGAGAAGTAGTAAAGAAGCTTAATGAAGGACATATACATATAGTGGAAAAAGGACTGCAGGATGTATTTGAAACAGTGCTGAAAACCGAAAAATTTAAAGTATACGATTCTTTGCAGGAAAGTGATGCGTATATAATTTCGGTACCTACACCATTTGAGGAGGAATGTAACGAAAAAAAGGCGGATCTGTCATACGTTGAAAGTGCCGCAAATTTGGTTGCTGAAAAGCTTAAAAAAGATGATCTTGTTATTTTGGAATCCACGGTTCCCCCTACAGCAACAAGGAAAATGACA
Organism: uncultured Eubacterium sp.; assembly: GCA_937966095.1. GTDB lineage: Bacteria > Bacillota > Clostridia > Peptostreptococcales > Anaerovoracaceae > Lentihominibacter. The sequence goes on along the minus strand of CALCKF010000101.1, from coordinate 38,722 downwards.
GATATACTTGAGAAAAAAAGTGGACTTGCCAGAGAAGAATTTTATACAGTTCATTGTCCGGAACGGGTATTGCCGGGCAATATAATGTATGAGATGGAGCATAACGACAGGATAATAGGCGCGGAAAGAGAGGAATCTGCCATAAGAGCACAGGCCTTATATGAAACATTTTTAAAAGGCGGCAAAGTTTATCTTACGGATGATATCACTGCCGAAATGTGCAAGCTTGTAGAAAATTCATATCGTGATGTTAACATAGCATTTGCAAATGAACTCTCAATCATATGCGATAAACTTGATATCAACGTTAAAGACTTGATTTCTCTTGCAAACAAGCATCCTAGAGTCAACATTCTTTCGCCGGGAGTAGGAGTGGGAGGACATTGTCTTGCCGTTGATCCGTATTTTATCATCGATGCATTTAAAGAAGAAGCAAAACTTATCGGTATCGCAAGAAAAGTAAATAACATGAAGCCTTCATATATAGCAGAGAAAGTTGAAAAAATTTTAGAAAAAAATAAAAGGAAAAAAATTACGATACTGGGAATGAGCTACAAACCTGATATTGATGATTTCAGGGAGAGTCCATCTGTTGATCTTGCAAAAAATCTAAAAGATAAAGGCTATAAAGTCAGAGGATGTGATCCGAATGCCGGCATAGATGTTTTAGAAGGTATAGAAATGATATCTTTGAACGAAGCATTACAGGATTCTGATCTCATTGTTGTTGCTCAGAAGCACAGAGAATTTATAGAGCGGGAAAAAGAAATATTGAACACTGCGCATCTGTGCGTTTAGAATATCCGGAGGCATATCTTGAAAAAATTATTGATCAGGATGAAACATCTTACTTGGCGAAGAGTTTTAAATAAGACGTGGCAAATGTTCACTAATTTTAAAAACAGTTTTACTTTGCGTAAAATTTCTTTAAATAACAGTAAATTTATCGAGAATTTTGAAAGTATAACTGCGAATATCGGTGCTTCTGACGGAAGTGCGTATTATAGCAAAGCCCTCTTGAAAGTAGGTATCATAACCGATGAATTCATGTATAACTATTATAAAGATGCAGCAGGATTCATTATAATTAACCATGATCATTATAAGGAGATAATCGATAATGTCGAACCTGATATCGTCATGTATGTCAGTTGCTGGCGCGGCATGTGCAACAATGACTGGTATGGTGATATATTGCATGGCGATGTTCCTGACGTGATTAAATATGCCAATAATAAAGAAATAACCACCATATTCCAGACGATAGAAGACCCCACAAATTATGACAGATATCTTCCGATTGCAAATGAATGCGACTACATATTTACTTCCGATACTGATTGTATTGAAAGGTATAAAAAAGACACAGGCAATACCAATGTATTTTTGCTTGAATACGGTGTCAATCCTATATTTCATAATCCTATAGGTATTAATAAAAAATATGAAGTGACAGATCAATATGATTATTTATCTGTATTTTTTGCCGGAAGCTGGATGGACAGATATAAAAATCGATGCCGTGATATAAAACTAATTTTTGACGGAATACTGGACGCAGGAAAGAATCTTGTAATAGCCGATAGAAATATTGATGTCAGATTGCCGGGGTACAGATTTCCAAAGAGATACAGATCATTCACCATACCTTCAATAGACCATACATTGTTACAGAAAGTCCATAAACTTTTTCGATTTAATGTAAATATCAATACTGTTCAGGACAGCCCTACCATGTGTGCTATGAGAGTGTATGAACTTCAGGCATTAGGGTGTCTTATGCTGTCAAATTATTCGTTGGCTGTTTCAGAAAATTTCCCGGGAATATTTATTGTAAATAATTCTGATGAAGTAAAGGAAATCATGGGAAAATATCCCGAAGAGGAACTTTACAGGATGCAGGTTGAAAATCTGAGAAATGTAATGACATCTAAAACAGTCTTTGACAGGATGAATTATATTTTTGAAAAATGCGGAGTAAATTATAAATTTCCTGAAAAAAAAGTGACAGTGCTGTGTAAAGAAAAAACAGATAACATATGCAGAATGTTTGAAAATCAGACTTATGTACCAAAGGAACTTGTTACAGAGTCTCATTATGATAATGAGTTAAACAGCGATGGATTTGTGGCATTTTTTAGTGATAAATATGAATACGGCGACAATTATCTCACAGATATGCTGAATGCTTTCAAATATTGTGATGTTGAGTTCGTGACAAAGGAAAAAGCAATCCGAAATCAAGAATATGAATATACCGATATATCAGAGGATTTATATGCAACAGTCATGACATCTTCAAAATACAGATCTTCAGATCTCGACCATGGGAAAATAACAGGGAATGGTTTCAGGATAGATGGATTCGAGCTCAATGAAATACAAAATGTTGTACAGTCAGACAGTAAAATTGCTGTTATAGTACCTGTGTATAATAACGGTGAATATCTGGAGGGAAGATGCTTCAGGAGTCTGCTGAGAAGCAGTATATTTGATATTATGCATATATATCTGATAGATGACGGATCTGACGATGAAAATACCATAAAAATCATAAATAAGCTTGAACGAAGATACAGCAATGTCACATCATATTTTTTTGAAACCGGTGGAAGCGGAAGTGCTGCAAGGCCAAGAAATAAAGGAGTTGAAATATCCGACGAACCATATATAACATACCTTGACCCTGATAACGAAGCAATTAACGACGGATATTCCAAATTGTATGAAAAATTGATAGAAACAGGTGCAGATATGACTTTCGGCGCCATCTATATGCGGGCGACAGCCGATAAGCTGATGAGGATAGGGTACCTGTTCAAGGACAAGCTTATAGAAGAGCCGAGGAAGCTTCTTGTAGAAGAAAAGTTCAGAAGCCAGAGCATACAGGCCTGTATGATGAAAAGAGAACTAATTGTTGAAAATAAGATAGAAAATCCGGAAGGAGCATTCGGTGAAGACACATTGTTCTTCCATGAATTGATGATAAATGCCGGCAAAGTATATTATATTAATCTGCCCATACATACATATTATGCGCAGAGGATGAATTCGTCGATAAATGACATAGGTACGGAATTCTTTCGCAAATCGCTTATCCTTGAGGCTTATCAGGTAAACAGGCTCCGGGAGTATGGCTTGCTTGATGAATATATAAACAGAAAACTTGATTTTTTTGTAATTAACTGGTATATAGACAAACTCAAAGATACATCAGCAGATGAAAAAGATAAATGCATTGAAATAATATCGGATATTGTTGACTTATATGGGAAAAAGATAGGCGATTATCATAATTATATCAAGGAGATAATTTAATGTTTTTGAGAGATTTGAATAGATACTATAAATATGCTATGTATTCGGCTGCTTCAGAGCTGAAGTCACAGGTGGCAGGATCATATCTTGGCTGGATGTGGTGGATATTGGATCCGCTTCTTTTCATGTTGGTGTATACATTTGTTGCTATGTATGTATTTCAATATCATGTGGATAATTTTCCATTATTTGTATTTATGGGAATAACCATATGGAATTTTTTTGGTTCAACAGTAGAGAGCTGTGTTGGTATAATAAACTCCTACTCTGCAGTGACCAAAAAAGCATATATACCAAAATTCATATTGGTACTTATGCGGCAGTTTGAAAATATGATAAAGATGTTCATAAGTCTATTTATATGTTTGATATCAATAATTGTTCTTCAGATACCTCTTACCATTAATATATTTATGATTGTACCAATATTTGTAGTATATTTTGTTTTGATATTTGGAATAGGTTCTATTTTTGCCTATATAGGCGTTTTTGTATCTGATTTGAGTCATGTATTAACCGTTATGATGAGGTTTCTATTCTACTTATCAGGGGTATTTTATGCGGTCGACAGATTCAGTGATAGCCTTTTAAGTATTTATAGTATGATATGCCCTACAGGGTTTATTATTATGCAGTTCAGAAACGTTATGATGTATGGTATAGGTTTAGATTATGTTATGTTACTTTATTGGTTTGTTATAGGTATAATACTCAGTGTTATAGGAGTTTCGCTCCTTTATAAGGGAGAGAAGGATTTTATGAAGGTGGCGTTCTGATGAATGATATAGCGATAGATGTAAAGAATGTTACAATAGCATACAGGGGAATAGGTGCTGTAAATTACAGGATCTTTCTTAAAAATTTATTCAGACCGAAGAATAAAAAAATATCATCAAATACTGCATTTCAGGCTGTGAAAAATGTTTCGTTTGAAGTGAAAAAAGGCGAAACGGTAGGGATAGTGGGAGAAAACGGTTCCGGAAAGAGTACTCTTCTCGGAGCTATAGCGGGGGTATATGGAGTTGATGGCGGAAGGATACTTGTTCGTAGTGACAGATGCTCTCTTCTGTCACTTGGAACAGGATTTCAGTCCAGATTGTCAGGATATCAGAATATATTTCTGGCGGGATATGCGATGGGATTCAATAAGGAAGAGATAAAGGCTGTACTTGAAGAAATCATAGAATTTTCGGAACTGGGAGATTTTATCTATAAACCGGTAAAAACATATTCCAGCGGTATGTATTCTAAGCTGGCATTTTCGATAAGCTCAGTGCTCACACCTGAAATATTGCTTATTGATGAGGTGTTAAGCGTAGGTGATATGAGATTCAGAAAGAAAAGCTATGAAAAAATGATGAGTATGATAAAGGATGAAAACAGGAGTGTTGTAATAGTTAATCATACCACAGAAAGTCTCAGGGGACTGTGCAGCAGGATTTTGTGGCTGCATCAGGGCGAAGCGAAGATGTTCGGGGATACAGATGAAGTTTTGGATGCATATAAGAAGTTTATGGTTGGCTAATATGGGGAATATCATTATGGATGTTAAAACTAAAGGTAATTTAGATAGAATAAGCCAGGGCTATAACGGGGACTTAGGTTATATATCACAAGAAAAAGCAAAGAAACGTATTAATTGGATTTGTGAACAGGTGAATGGACAAGATGTTTTAGATGTTGGCTGTTCACAAGGAATAGTGTCAATATTGTTAGGTATAGGAAATAAACGTGTAACTGGAATAGATATAGCAGAGGAAAGTATAAAATATGCTGATAATTTAAAAAAGGAAGAAGATAAAAGAGTTATTTCTAATGTAAATTTTATACAAGGAGACTTCCTCCAATATGAATTTAATAAAAAATTTGATACTGTAATTATGGGTGAAATACTTGAACATGTTTTTAATCCGGAAGAATTTATAGATAAAGCAATAGAATTGTTAAATAATAATGGACGTATTATTATAACGGTTCCATTCGGGATAAATCCATTTCCGGATCATAAGAGGACATATTATTTTCTTGAACTATTTAATCAAATAAATAAACGAATTAAAGTTGCGGAGGTGTGTTTTTTAGGAGGCTGGATAGGATTTGTAGCTGACAACAATAGCAAGGAAGATAATGTGATCATAGACGATAAACTGTTGAAAAAATTAGAAAATAATTTTTTCTATATAGATTCTGAAAAACAGAAACAAATAGAAGCACATAAAAGTAAAATTGAAAGATTGAACAAGGAGCTGGCAGCATTGAAAAATATGAATGGTATAAATAAAATAACAAACATTGAAAGTGTCAATAATGAAAGACTATCACAAAAGTTGGAAGAAATTGATATGTTTTTGAAAGAATCATTAAGTAATAAAGATGTTAATGAGGAAATTATAAATCTTATAGAGGAGCTTTATAAAGCCAGAAGTGATGTTAAACTGCTTCAAATAGAAAACAATTTTAAAGAAAAAGAATATGAAAAAGAATTGAAAGAGGTAAATAGCAAATTATTAAAAGAAATTGAAAAAAACAGGGAAATTATAAACGAAACCGAAAATGAAAAAGAAAATCTGCGAAAAGAGATCGCGATAATAATTGCAGATAAAGAAAAAGCTGAACAAGAGCTTGAAGGAAATGAAAAAAAATTAATTGAGTTACAAAATGTTATCGAAAATATTAAAGCTGAAAATGAAGAAAAATTATGTGAATGTACTGATAAGAATGATGAAATAAATCAACTTAAAATAGAATTAAAAGAAGCACTTGATGTTAATGAGAAAATTTTACAGAAAAAAGCATATGACAATATAGAAATAGAAAAGTTAACAGAACAGGTAACTCTATATTCAAATCAAGTTTGTCAACTTACTGAAGAAAACACATTTAAAGATGGAGAAATAAAAGAATTAAATAATAAGATAATTGATTATGACCCTATTATTGAAGAATTATCAGAGCAAATTGAATTCTATAAAACAAAACTGGAAAAAACAAATAAGATAAGAAACAGATTGGCAAAAGAAAAGGAGTTGTATAATACTTTATTGTATAAGGCAAAAAGAAAGAATGCAGCGTATGAAAAATTATTTGAAGTAAGGCTTTATAATTATGTAAAAAGTAAAATAAATAAAAATCCGGTAGATGACAGCATGACAATTGAAGGTAATATATGTTCCGCAAATACAATGCGATTGCGTGAAAAGGAGGCATATATAGATGAGTTGATAAAACTGGCAGAAGAAATTCCTGACAGTAACGGTAGCAGATATTTTAAGCGTAATAGTGTTCGAATGGGCATTATTGCCGATGAATTTCAACTTGAAACTTATGGAGATGTTGCGGAAGTCATATATTTCAGTCCCAAGAATTATAAGGCTGATATTGATGTATTATTTATTGTTTCAACATGGCACGGTATAAATGATGATTGGACCGGTTTAGGCAGACCGAAAGAAACAGGTGGGGTTAAAGATAATTTGTTTGATATAATCGAATACCACAGAAATAAGGGGGCTAAAATAGTCTTTTATTCTAAAGAAGATCCTGGGAACTATAATGTTTTCTTATATATAGCAAAGGAATGTGATTATATTTTTACAAGTGATGTTGATTGTGTTCACAAATATATTGAAGATACAGGAAATCCAAATGTTTTTGTTTTGCCGTTTGCAATAAATCCATTGATACATAATCCAATAGGATTTGAAAAATATATGAGAGACGAAGTTATATTTGCCGGAACATGGGGATATGCAAATAAATACCCGGAAAGAAATGTTGATATGTCAATACTGCTTGACGGGGTAATAGCATCGGATAAAGAACTTAAAATTTTTGACAGGAATTTTTATCATGATAATGATGCATATAAATATCCTGTTAGATATGATGACTATGTGTATCCCTCAATTGATCATACAATATTGATGAAAGTACATAAATTGTTTAAATGGGCCATAAACATAAATTCAAGTAAATATAGTAAAAGTATGTTTTCAAGCAGAGTATATGAACTTCAGGCATGTGGAAGTCTTATTATTTCCAATTTCAATATAGGAATGAAGAATATGTTTCCCAATGTATTTATTGAATTTTTTCCTTATTTAATTAAAGAAACTTTTGACAGACTATCGCCTTATAAAGAGTATGAACTTCAGCTTGAGGGTATAAGAAAAATGTACGGATCTGCAACCGTGTATCATAGATTTAATTATATTCTCGAAAAAATAGGCCTTAGTAATTTGAAGCAAAATCTTGACAAATCAGTTCTTGTTATAGTTGACGATAAAAATAAAAATAATGTAGATAATTTTGAAAGACAATCATACGCGAATAAAAAAGTGTTGAGATTAAAGGAGGTTACAGAAGATATATTAAACTCTGTAGATATGGTAACGTATTTCAATAAGGATCATCATTACGGCGAATTCTATCTGGAAGATATGATTAATTGTTTTAAATATACCGATTCGGATTTTGTAACAAAGAGTTCATACTTTAATGGGGATGTTTTCGTAGAAGGTGAAAAGAGCAATTATTATGATGGGATTCCTGATATATACAGAACGGTATTTTGGCGGGAAAATTATGATATTACGTCTATTATTAATAAATCGTTACAAAACAATAATAAAAACAGTGGATATGCGGCTGATACGATGAATTACAATGCTTTGTCTGAATTTATAAAGGAAGATAGGTAAAATAATTTCTGTTTTAAAGAAAACCGTAAAAAATAAGAACATTAAAAATTAAATTAGAGATAGATTTTACTATGGCTACAGTAAATACAGAATATGCATATTATCTATATGATAATGAGAAAAAGATACTATGCCATAGTAAATATGGAAAAAACAAAAATTTAACAATTTTAATAATAAATTAATGGTTATAGTAAATGCCGTTCATGGAGAATGGTTCGCATTTTATGTTTTTAGAAATGGAGAAAAGGTGTTTGTCGAAAATTATAGAAGTGATAATTTTTTCTGTTATGCAGTAAATGATCCTGGAGAATATTATTGTACATGTTTCGTTAAGGATAAGGATGGAGCAATGACAACGGTTCAAACGCGGAAAGTTATATTTGAAGTATAGTATTTTTTAAGTAGATAATAATTGTTATGGAAAATATTGGATAAGGAGATCGTTCATGGCTAATATAATATCTGAAGACGCAGTTATAGGAAGAGATTGTAAAATAGGTAATAATGTAATAATTCACCATAATGTAGTTATATATGATGGAACAGAAATAGGCGACGGAACTGAAATATTTGACGGTGCAGTGATTGGAAGACCGCCTAAAGGCAGTGGTAATTTGATACATAAATTGGAAGATAAATATACTCCTGTTGTAATTGGCAAAGGGTGTGTAATAGGCGCAAATGCTGTTATTTATGCGGACAATAAAATAGGAGATAATGTTCTTATTGGTGATTGTGCTCAACTCAGGGAGGGATGTGTGATAGAAGAAAAGGCTTTGGTCGCGAGACTTTGCACATTAAATCATCATGTTAAAATAGGAAAAAGTTCTAAAGTTATGGATAATACACATATGACAGCTCGGGCAGAGATCGAAGATGACGTGTTTGTTGGTGTAGGAGTTGCTTCAGCTAATGATAATGATATGAGAATAAGAGGCAATGAAGTTGGAGCGAGCAATTCTATTGTATTTAAAAAAGGCAGCAAAATAGGTTCAGGTGCGATTATTTTGCCGGGTGTAATAATAGGAGAAAATGCGGTTGTTGGAGCTGGTTCAGTGGTAACAAAGTCGGTTAATCAAGATGAAAAAGTTATGGGAATACCAGCAAAAGTAAAGTAGTTTGATATGATGGAAGAAAAAAAAATAGATAAATATAATGTAGGAGATTCATCAAGTCTTGAAGTTATTGCTACTGAAGACCTTTTTAATCAGATTGCGGAATTGTCCGGTGACAAGAATCCTATACATATTGATGAAGAATATGCTGAAAAAACGATTTTCAAAGGCAGAATTGCTCACGGATTGTTTTGTTTAGGTATGGTATCAAATGTCATAGCTAAAGATCTGCCGGGCGAAGGGGCAATATTGCTTGAAGAAACTATACAGTATGTGCAACCGGTTTATATAGGCGATAAGATTAAATGTATATGCGTGATTGAAGGAAAAGATCGAAACAAAAATAAATTGAGAATAGGCATCAAATGCATTAATCAAGATATGCATATAGTGCTGTCAGGGAACGTTATAGTAAGGGTATAATATTAAACGACTATTGTAATTATGGATATATTAATAAATAAACTTAATAAAGCAAGGGAAGAATTATCAAAAAATAATATAATTTGTTTTACTTCTGATATGGATTGGGCATCAGATTATGCAATAAAAGCGATGTTTGAATATTTTGATTCAGAGAATATTCCGGTTACGGCTTTTATAACCAATCCGTCAAAAGTTGTTGATGAATATAAAAAATCCGGCAAAATAAAATGTGGGATCCACCCTAATTTTATGCCTGACAGCAGTCAGGGAAAGGATTATGATGAAGTTATTGATTATTGTTTTAATCTTTTGCCAGATGCTAAATGTTTTCGTGCACACAGATATTATGACGTGAATGATACGATGGACAGGCTGACCAAACGCGGGATTTTATATGAATCTAATGTCTGCACTCTCATGGATATAGTTCCGCCATTTCTCCACAGATCAAAAACCATAAGCTTTCCTATATTTTGGGAAGATGGGGCATTTTTATATTATTCTGACAGCTTTGACTTTTCTTTAATGGAGAGACAGTTGTTGTCACCAGGGCTTAAAGTTATTAACATTCATCCAATGCATTTTATGCTTAATACCCCGTATTTTACATATACAAGAGAAATAAAAGATCGTTTAAGCAGGAATGAATGGAATAATCTTGATTCTGTGCAAATTGATAGTTTGCGTTTTAGAGGAGAAGGAATCACAGATTATATAAATAAAATGATTAATTTTATATTATCAAATAATATTTGTACAATGTATTTGGAAGATATATATAAAATTATTGTGGAGTAGTGTATTTTGAGGAGGTTAATGAAAAAAATGTATTCTTTTATAAGTTATTCTACTGAAAACCAAGAAATAGCAAATATTATACGCGGTTATTTAGAAAAACAAGGTATTGAATGCTGGATGGCACCTAGAAATATTTTTGCAGGGGAAAATTTTCCTACAGAAATAGTGCGTGCTATAGAGGCATGTGATGCATTTATTTTAATTACTTCTGAAGAAGCAGATAGATCACGGCATGTACATAATGAATTGAGAATAGCTTTCGATAACCAAAAGAAAATTTTACCGTTTTTACTTAATAATTTTATTTTATCTGAAGAATTTCAATACTACTTGACCGGTACGCATATAATAAATGGATTTGATAACTTTCAAAACTCATTAGAGCTCCTTTCAAAAAGGGTTTCAAAGATATTCGAAGAAAAATATGGACGAGATGAAAAATATGAAAATTTCAGTCATGAAGAGTTTTTTGCAGAGGTTTCTGGAAAGATGTTTGATAGGAAAAGTCTTGAAAACAAAATGGGGGTCCAAAGATGTTACCATAATAATGTTAACATAGTAAATAAAATCACTATGATATGCTACACATCTGCTACTGTAACTAATACGTCCTATGTTACAACAGATATGTATGAAAAAGCAACTTCATTTTCAGATGAAATAAACTACCTATTAAAAAATGAGAAAAACTTTTCTTGCTCTTTAATTTTGACAAATCCAGAGTCAAAAGCGGCCTCAGAGGCTATATATAATGGAAAGTTAGGAAACCAGAAGTTTAATAATTCTAATATTTCAGCTTTTCATAGTGCATGTATATCGATAAAAAGAAAGTTAGAAAATAAAAATGACATTTTTCATAAATGTTATGAAGAGGGAAGATTTAATATTAAATTTACTGAGATTTCATTACCATATGCATTGATGAAGGTTGAATACAATGAAAAATATAATGAACTTAATTATATAAAGGTGGATTTATATTCACCATTTTTGCCTTCCAATTCATTAAGAAGAACTTTTATAGTGTCTAAAAAATATGACCCTGATAATTATCAGTTTTTTGATAATCAGATAACAAGTATAAAAGAAAATTCAATAAACTTAAATGAACTTAAAATAGCAGAAAAAAGAGTAAGCATACATAGAAATGAAAAAATTAAACATGCATTAGAAATGAATTACAGACAGTATTTGACGGGTAAAACGATTTTTAAAAACAATTTAAAAAACTATATAAGTTGCATAGAAACAGGAATCTCTGATTATAGGCAATTTAAAGTGGATACACCTCATTATCATAGAACTACAGGAGAGCATTATTATATTTTGCAAGGATCTCAAAAAATAATTGATTTAGATAATGAAATACAAATTGAAGCTAGTGAAGGAGATTTTGTGTTTATTCCAGCGGGTACAAAACATTGGACAAAAAATAAACCTGGCACAAAAATATTTTTTGCAAAAACTCCTGAGGGGAGAGATAAAATTGAAATTGAGGAATTAGATTTAAGTGAAACAATAAAATTCAATAGGCGACAATGGAAGAAAGATTATGAAACAAATTTGATTATTGATGAAGAGGAGTAATAGTTTAGTATTATGAAAAAAATAATGCTTATATTCGGCACCCGTCCTGAGGCGATAAAAATGTGTCCGCTTGTAAAAGAATTAAAGAAAGAAAAAAATATAGTTACAGAAATTTGTGTGACAGGCCAGCATCGTGAAATGCTCGATATGGTTCTTGACGCTTTTGGGGTACAGCCTGATTATGATCTGTCCATAATGAAGAAAAAGCAGGATCTGTATGATGTAACGTCAAAGGTTTTGCTTGACATGAAAGAAATATTGATGTTATCAAAGCCTGATACAGTATTGGTTCATGGTGATACTACGACGACTTTCGCCTCTGCTTTGGCATGTTTTTATCAGCAGATTCCGGTAGGTCATGTGGAAGCCGGACTTCGTACATATGATATCTATTCCCCGTTTCCGGAAGAATTCAACAGACAGGCGGCAGGAATTATAGCCAAATACCATTTTGCACCTACGGAGAAAGCAAGACAGAATCTGTTGAGAGAGGGAAAGAATGATAAGAACATATTTGTTACCGGAAACACCGGCATAGATGCATTGAAAACTACAGTTATTTCCGATTACAGACATGATCTTCTGGACTGGGCGGAAGGAAGCAGACTCATCATGCTTACAGCTCACCGCCGTGAGAATCTGGGTGAACATCTTTACAGCATGTTTCGTGCTATCAGGCGCATCGTGAATGAGACTCCGGACGTAAAGGTAATATATCCTGTACATCTTAACCCGGTGGTGCAGAGGACGGCGAAAGATGTTTTCGGAAATAATGAGCGGATAAAGCTGACTGAGCCGATGGAAGTCATAGATTTTCATAATTTTATGGCAAGGTCGTATTTAATACTGACAGACAGCGGAGGAATTCAGGAGGAAGCTCCTTCGCTGGGCAAACCGGTTTTGGTAATGCGGGATACCACGGAAAGGCCTGAAGGTATTGAAGCCGGTACATTAAAACTTGTGGGAACTGAAGAAGAAACCATATATGAAAACTTTAAACGCCTGTTGATTGATGAAAATGAATATAATAAAATGAGCAAAGCCAGCAATCCGTACGGTGACGGACAAGCGAGCCGCAGAATAGTGGATATACTAAAGGCAATATAGCAAAGGTGGATGTTATGAAGAATAATGGAAAAGAATCAAAAAGTAAAGTCTGTTTCATCCCGTCTTCTCCGGGACTTCTGATAGCAGGCCTGTTGTTTCTAATATTGGAAGTGACATTTTTATCGCTTTTGATATTGGTAGGTGTATTGCCGGTAATATTCAATATAATAATCATAATCGTATTTGTGGCATTACTTATATTTATTTTCAAACTTCTTTCCTGCCGCAAGGAAGTGACACGTCAGCGTAAAGCCGGTGTTATTCTGTCCATTGTAATGATCATCGTCCTTGCCATAGGCTGTTACTATCTCTTCACTACATATTCCGCATTCAGCCGCATGAGCGATGAGGACAGGCAGTATGAGGATTATTATGTTGTGGCTCTTAAGGACGGCAGCTACAGGGATTTGGATGATATCAAAGGAAAAACCATATTTATTCATGACAGTTCTTCTTCTGCCTATGACAAGGCTCAGGACAAGCTGAAAAAAGAAGCGGATGTCAGCTATAAGGAGGCTGGAGGCTATATACAGCTCAAGACTGTTCTCATTGATGATAAAGATAAAGAGCATGATGAACTTATCTTCCTCAGCAGTAATAATTATGAGATTATATGCGAGGATCTTGAAGACTTTGAAGACAGAACCAGAATAGTTTATACCGTTACTGTTGAGATAGATACTAAAGACGTTGCCAAGCGTATCGGCATCACCAGTGATCCGTTCAATGTGTATATAAGCGGGATAGATACATTCGGAGGAATCAGCAAGGTGTCCAGGAGCGACGTTAATATGATAATGACGGTGGATCCCGTAGATAAAAAGATCCTGCTCACATCGATACCTAGAGATACTTATGTGATGCTTCATTCATACGGAGCAATGGACAAGCTGACCCATTCGGGAATATACGGCATAGGAGAGACTGTGGAGACTGTGGAGGACTGGCTCGGTATCGACATCAATTATTATATCAGGGTCAACTTCACGTCTGTAGAGGACATAGTAGACGCCATAGGAGGAATAGATGTGACCTCGGAATATGCTTTCGAGACTCATGGGCGTCAGAACAGGGGATACAGTTTCGTCGAAGGTGAGAACCATCTGGACGGAGCTTCTGCTCTGGCTTTTGCAAGAGAGAGAAAATCCTTTGAAGAAGGAGATCAGGAGCGAATAAAGAACCAGCAGAGAGTGCTTGAAGCCATACTACAGAAGATTACAGGGAGCACGGCTATACTTACAGGATATACCAAGATACTCAATACTGTGGGCGATGAGATGCAGACCAATATGAGTGAAAGTGACATTGCTTCTCTGGTGAAGATGCAGCTTGAGGATCTTGGCGGATGGACTATAGAAACTATATCGATAAACGGAAAGGGTACATATTCATCCACGTACAGCATGGGAAGCAGACAGCTTTATGTGGTGATACCGGATGAGGCTTCGGTGAAAGCAGCACAGGAGAAAATAGATTCAGTTACATCAGGGGATAATTAATAGGAAAATATCAACAGGGGAGGAACTGCTTTAAAAAGTTCCGCCCCTTTACTTCATTATAGAGACACGTATTAGAACAAAATGCCGGGCATTTACTTCGTCTCCAATAAATAAGTCATAGTTATATTATTTTGTAAAAGGATAGTAAAATTGGAATTATATTTATTTATTGTAATTTTATTGATATTATTCTGTATCGCATTACTGGTTGTTCTCAAGAAAGCTACCGATAAAAACAAATCGAATACACAACATATGATCGATGAGTGGCAGAAACAGAACAAATATATGGACAATACTGTGGAAATATGCGAAAAAGCACTTGAATTGACAGCAGAAGTCAGGCAAAGTATAGAGTCTGCGCAAATAGGAAGAGAAGAAAGCTGTATAGAAAAATGCGACAGTTTGCTGGTATCGATAAACGGTGCAGATACAGCGTTAGGTGTGCTTATCTTTGAGAAAAAACATGTTTGTATTGAAAACGATATAGAATTTATTGATAACATATCATTTATACCTTCAGAAAACCAGGTGAAAGAAATCGATTCTGTGTCAATAATGGGTAATGTACTGGATAATGCAATAGAAGCCGCGATATTAACAGATAAAGTGAAAACGAAGAGGTACATAAATGTCATAAGTGCATGTAAAAAAAATGTATGGATAATAAAAGTGACAAATTCAAAAAATGATCTGGTAATTACTGATAAGGATTTCAATACAACAAAATCTGACAAGGAAAATCATGGGCATGGAATAAACATAATCCGTATGATCGCATACAGATATAACGGGGAAGTAGATATATCTGATAAAAGAGATTCTTTTGAAGTATCCATATATATTACCATGAAAAGGTCAGCCGGATAACTTGGAAATCATAATTCTATATATTTAAAAAATGATGCCTTTATCTCTTGTAGAAATTTTTTGCTTATGGGTATTACTCTTTTGTTTTTTAAAATAAAAGATTTTCCGGTTATTTCAGAAACATAATTAAAATTTACGATAAAACTGTTATGACATTGATGGAATGCGGTGCTTAGATAAGGTATGATGTCAGAGAATTTACCGTAAAAGCTGTATTGATATTCGTCAAAATCAGCATCGTATTTTGATTTTTGAAATTCATATGATGTGTTCATGTGAATTTCAATGATACGAAGGTTTTTTTCAAAAAACATTATGTTTTCCATAGGTATACGCATAACCCCATGCTTATCATTTAGTGTAAATATTTTTTCATTGTGGCAGGTGCGTTTGGTTTGAGATATTCTGATAGCATCAGACAGCTTTTCAAAATCTATAGGTTTACGCAGAAAGTAGATATGATCGACTTCATAAACATCAAGGTAATAATCATCATATCCTGAAATGAATATAATATCAGTCAAAGGAGATATATCGAGTATGTTTTTTGACACATCGATACCTGAACGATCATTTAGTCTTATATCCATGAAAACGATATCATAAGGTGTCTCACCGGATTTGAAAATCAATGCATCCGCATTTATAAAAATATCTATTTTGCTGATATGTAAAATTTCGATTTCCAGAAGCATTTTGTAAAGATTTTTTGATACGTCGATATTGTCATCACAGATTGCGATTCTCACAGGTAATTCTCCTTAATATATAAAAGATATTATTTAATTTTATTATTACATATATAGACTAAAAAAGACAACAGAAATTTGTATCATACAGAATATTTATTGTAGAAGGAGCAGAAAATGGCAACAGTTCTTTGTTTTTTTACTTATATCACAGTTTATACTGTATTTCAGGA
Source organism: uncultured Eubacterium sp. (assembly GCA_937966095.1). Lineage (GTDB taxonomy): Bacteria > Bacillota > Clostridia > Peptostreptococcales > Anaerovoracaceae > Lentihominibacter. Next base: position 22,377 of record CALCKF010000101.1, on the reverse strand, counting down.
ATTCCTGATAATGAAACTTTATAAAGTAAATGAAAAACGCAGGCAATGTGCTGTAATAGTTTTTATATATACGGTATTGTTCCTGACTCTCGAATATCATCTGGGAACAATAGCAATAGTATCTCAGGCCAAATCAGATATACTTATTTACAATATCTGTCATATGATATATACATTCGTTACTATTACTGTGATAGGTATATATGCAGAAGGATTTCTTCCTAGAAATTTTATTAAGATATTCCTGTATTATGATGTATTGACGACCCTGACATATGGACTTATTATAATGAATCTGATGCATCTGCTGTTTGAACCGGAACAGATACAGGGATCGATATATAATATTGAATCTCTTGATCAATATCCTATAATACTGGAGAACTGGATCCAGCTGTTACTCGTACTGGTTATAACTTATGCGGTAAATAAAAAAGTAGACATGCTCATAAAAAAGATACCGGATAAAATATGCATAGTCATATTAGGAGTATCTTTTATTACGTATATAGTTAAAATAACCGTTTCAGTTCTGAATGCGGAGTTTATAGCTGAGATACAGGAAAAATATGACAGAATAAATATGGAGTCTATGATATCGTATGCTATATTTCTTGTGATACTTATGATAGGTATCGGTGCTGCAATTTTAATGATGTCAAAGAGCAGAAAGCAATACGAGAGAATAATCATTATGGAAACAGAACTGCAGAGGGAGTATTACAGGTCTGTTGCTGATATCAGCAGAAATATCAGGGAACTGAAGCACGATATTGCTAATCATATCATTGTACTTACTTCTTCTCAAAATGAAATCAGAAGTGTAAAAAATGAAGAATACAGGTCTCATCTGGTTGACATATGTGAGCGCATAAACAATAACGTAGAAAAGCAGCTGGCATGGAGAAGCATAAGGAGCGGAGAATTATCCGACCGGGAAAAATATGAGATCTTCAGGTACATATCCGATATTTCAACAAGATACAGAACTGTATTAGGAAAAGCAAAAATCGAGAATATTACTTGTGAAAAAGAGACGTCAGCAGCTGGCTCACCGATACATACGAAAATATCCATTGAATTCAGAATATCAAAACTTAAAGCCCTGCTCATAAAGAGAAGCGATATGTATATACTTATCAAAGATATAGTTGAAATAAATAAAGGAAATATAAAGTGGAATAGAGAAAACAAGAACGCCTTATTGGAAATAGAGATATAGGTTAAACTGAAAAGGAATATTTGAACATAGTAACAAAAAACTCCGGACTGAAGAAGGAAATACAGTCTGGAGTTTTTTAGTTAGAACATAGTTTGACTAAAAATTACAAAAAACGATCTGATTCATACAATATGTGTCATAGTGTAAAAATGATAGAGTAAAATAAAAAAAAGTAAAAAATATGTAATATGTAAGTTGTAAATCAATTTATGGATGTATTGTATGGCTAAATTCAAAATTATTAACAATGAATATAAAAAAGTAGTGAAGGTCAAATTGATGAGAGGGGAGATTATAGATAAAAATGAGCTTCACATATTGACAGGATGTTCTGCCGATGGGTTAATTATCCCAACTTTAACAAATAAAAGAAACCTTTTATATATTGTTTCAGGACATGTTACGTTGGCTCAATATATAGGTCAGCAGATGAGTAGAAAACGATTCCTTGATTTGCTTATGCAGACAGTATATGTAACAAAAAAGTTAAGCGCAGAAAATTTTGATATCAATAAATTGACGCTGGATCATAATTTTGTTTTTTTTAATGAAGCAACTAAGAGACTTGCTTTCATATACCAGCCAATATATGGAAATTATAAGCATAATGATATTTTTGCTTTTTTTGCATATATGCTTTCAGTGGTAAATCTATTTAGAGAGGAAAACAGATATTTTATAAATGTAATATCTGATTTTATAAATTCTCAACGGTCATATTCTTCAGATGAATTTGAAAAATGCCTGTTGAGAATAGAACCGGAATTGAGCAATGAAAGTCATGGGAACCAGAAAAATAATTATAATATTGAAAACGAAAACTGGAAAACTACGATGCTGGAGGAAGAGGGGAAAACCTCGATACTATCAGGGACCTCTCTGTTGGATAAAGATAATCCATATAATGAATCCCCCTTTAATGAAAATAATGTGAGAGCCCACCTCATCAGATTGAGTACACAGGAACGGATCGAAATAGATAAACCCGTGTTCAGGATAGGCAAGGAAAGGAGTTATGTAGACTGTTTCGTAAATAACAATAACGCAGTGAGCAGGATACATGCAGATATCATAACAGACGGAGAAACATTTTACATTAAAGATAATAATTCCACAAACGGAACATTTGTCAATGGGAAGGAAATAAAAGCAGGCAACAGGATGAAAATCTACGATGAGGATTCAATAATGCTGGCAAATGAAAGGTTTACATTCCATGTAGAGAAAGGTAAATGAAAGAAAGACAACCATGAAGTGTGTAGGAGCAGTAGCAACAGATAGAGGAATAGTCAAAACAACAAATGAAGACAGTGCATGTCTTAAAATAGCCGAAACACCCGATGGAAGAGTCATAGCAATGGCTGTGGTTTGTGACGGAATGGGCGGGTTGGCCCGAGGAGAGCTTGCAAGCGCCACGGTTATCAGACGGTTAATAAAGTGGTTTGATGAGGATCTGTCTGCAGATTACGATTCCATTACATTGCAGGAGTTCGGAGGTCAATGGAATCATCTTCTGCGTGAGCAGAACGATCTGATAAAAGAATTCGGCAGGATGAAAAATGAGAACATTGGAACTACAGTGAGCGGAATATTGATAATAGATGATAAATATATGTTCGCACATGTAGGAGATAGCAGAATATATGAGATCACGGACACCGTAAGACAGATTACAAAAGACCATTCTTTGATGCAAAGGGAGATTGAGCAGGGGAGGCTGACTAGAGAGGAAGCAGAAAATGATCCACGGAGAGGAGTCCTTTTACAGTGTGTCGGCGCATCGAAAAACGTTGAGCCCCAGATTGAATTAGGCACGATAGCCAAGAACACTGTATTTCTTTTATGTTCAGATGGATTCAGACATTTGCTCGATGAAAAAGAAATGTATGATGCGCTGGCTCCGGGGACTTTAGGCGATGTTGCCGATATATACAGAAGAGAAAATGAATTGATCGAAATCATAAAATCAAGAAATGAACGGGACAATATCACTGCTGTGGTATTGAAGTGTATGTAGGGTGAAAATAATGGCCACACAAATAGGCACAATTATAGATGATAAATATGAAGTCTTAAAAGAAATTGGCAGAGGCGGTATGTCGATAGTTTACCTGGCTATGGACAGAAGACTGAATAAGCAGTGGGCGGTTAAAGAAGTTAAAAAAACAGGGAATGGCCGAAATGATGAAGTCGTAATAAATAGCCTGATAGCTGAAACTAATTTGATGAAGCGGCTTGATCATCCTGCATTGCCGAGAATCGTAGATATCATAGATAACGGAGAGACCTTGTATATCGTGATGGATTATGTGGAAGGTGAATCTCTGGATAAAATATTAAAGGAATATGGAACACAGCCACAGGAGTCTGTAATAGATTGGGCGATGCAGATATGTGATGCGTTATCATACCTGCATTCCCAAAGTCCCCCGATAATTTACAGGGATATGAAACCGGCCAATGTGATGCTCAAGCCGGAAGGCAATATAAAGATAATTGATTTCGGAATTGCAAGGGAATATAAAGAAAAAAATCTTGCGGATACAACTATTCTGGGAACAAAGGGATATGCGCCGCCTGAGCAATATGGCTCCAGGCAGACTGACGCGAGATCAGATATATATGCACTGGGCATGACTATGCACCACTTGCTTACAGGAGTCGATCCAAGAGGAAATGACTATGAATACTTTCCTGTCAGACAGTGGAACCCTGAAATCCATGAAGGGATAGAGTACATAATTGACAAATGTACAGCTATAGATCCGGATGACAGATATTCCAATTGTAATGAATTGCTCTATGATCTGAACAATTATAAGCATATCGGAGAAGAATACAGGAACAGTCAAAAGAAAAAATTAAAAAATTTCATTATAGCAGCCGCAGCGACAATATGCCTTGCTCTGATCGGAGGCTTATCCCTGTTGCTGATGCATTTTGAAAACAGCAGAAATTATGAGGAAAAAATAAATATATCGGAATCCACTCCATATGAGACAAAGGTAAATACGTATCTTGAGGCTATCGATATATATGGAGGGGATGTCAGAGCATACATAAAGCTACTGGACGCATTTGAACAGAATGGAAGTTTCGGAGACCGGGAGAGTAATCAATTTACGACAAAATATAACCAGAATCAAGATAAATTCGATAAAACTGAAGATGACTATAAGCAGCTGGCGTATAAGGCAGGGAGTACCTACCTGTACCTGTATTCCGGAGGTGATGACTCTTTCAGAACAAGAATATTGAAAGCTGCGCCGTATTTTGAGTCGATTACAGAGACAGGCGATAAAGGCTATAAATATTATAATGTAGCACGGAGCTACGATATGATAGGCGATTTTTACTCGCAGTATGTCATCAATGCCACAAGCGTAAGGGAGCCGGATCGTGAAGCTTATGAGAATTTGCTCGATGCCATCAATACCTGCATAGAAAATGTGGAAGGCTACGAGTCTGATGATTCCAATTACATTAAACTGGTGATGTACAGAGAACTGGCAAATCTTATCAATAACCACAGAAAAGGGTTTGCTACTACAGGGATTCTGCAAAGTGAAGTGCAGGAAACTCTCAATACAATAAAAAAGGGCGCTCAGGATATATTCGTTACGCAGCAAGCATCAATAGAGATACAGGAAGAAGTTATAAGCTCATGCAGTGACTATATCGAAAATGTAGAACGTATATATCTTAATACAGAAGAAAGGAGAGAAGCGTATGACCCAGGCATATAACTTGATTGCCATTATTAGCTTTTCTCTGGCGATACTGGGAATGGGAGCAACAGCTTATTTATGGTTTAAGTTTAAAATACTTGATATTATCAACGATCTGAGCGGTAAGACAGCACGGAGGTCGATAGCTCAGCTCAGAAGGGATAATGAGAAGAGCGGAATAAAAATACATCGAGCTACGGTAGACGCTTACAGGAGAGGAAAAATCACAGAAGAAATAGAAAAGGTGAAAGAAAGCCCTCCTAAGGAAAAGCTCTCAGGAACACCTACTGAAAAGCTCGAGCATATTGACTTTAACGCAACAGACGTGCTTACTACAGAAGAGCTGGCGGAGGCAGCAATGGCTCAGACTTCGGATAAAGAGGCCTGCACCATAGAGGATGGGAGCTTGCAGACGACGGCGGAACTGGCAAACAGCACCGGCGATATGGAAACAGAGCAGCTGACAGCATCATCACCTGATAAAGGTAAGCTGAAAATAATACAGGAAATAATAAAAGTACATACTGATGAAAAAATATAATGAAAATCGTTTGGCAGTTACATTTACAGGGAATGAAACAGAAAGAGAGGTAACAATGGTTTTGAAAGGCAGAGCAGTCCCGAAATTTATCACTTTGTTAATTTGTGCGGCCCTGGTATTTACAACGATACCATTCAGCGCGATGGAAATTGTACAGGCGGCGGAAAAGAACCCACAGGAATTGGAAATAACAGAAACTGGTGTCAACGCAGGACCCGGTGAGTCGGTGAAATTCTATATTCACGGAGTGACCGAGGCCACTGCTCAGGATAGTGAGAATTATTCGTATCGGATAAAGGTAGAAGGTGTGGAAGACACTTCGCAGATCAATGTATATGTAAACGGTAATAAAAACAATGAGGCCACAGCAAGTGGAAATGTCAAATACGAGCAGGACGTTATATCTGTCAGTCAAAGCTGGGCCAATCAGCAGGTGGGATGGATCGCCATTTCATTGGGAAAAGAAGCAGTACTTGACGAAGCAGATAAAAATGAAATAAAAGCTCACATCAACGGCTGCGTGAAAAGCGATCTGGAATACACCGGTGGAGCACAGGATCTGCTTAACGATTCTCAGGAATCCGGATGGAGCATTAAATATTCTCTGAATGAAGATGGCACTTTCAGCGATGATGTACCACAGGGGACAAACGCCGGTGATTATAACATATATTTCAAAGCCACGAAAGATGGATATGAAACGTACGCAGACAGTGTAAAAGCAAGCATTGCGCAGCAGAAAATTGATAACGGGTTGTCATTCGCAGAAACGACCCAAAAAAAGGAATATAACATAACAAGCCAACAGATAACACTTCAAGAAGTAACTGTAAATGACAAAAACCTGAATGTTACCAATATAAGCTACAAAGTCAAAGATAACAGTGCAAATACTGCCGGGGCTGAAGTTGATCCGGCGAATAAGATATTGACATATACATCACCTGGAGAGGTGACGATAGAAGCGTTTATGTCAGGCGGGAATTATGCGGCGACGGCAGAGTATAAACTGGTAATCGCTGCAATTGAAGTAAATGATCTTGCGTTTAGTGGTATCCCTGAGAGGATCACAGTCAATAAAAATAATACATTTCAATATCCGGCAACATCTGCAACTGACGGTGTTAATGTGGAATATGCATTAAGTGCTGAGACTGAAGGAAAAACAGGTGCCGCTATCGACAAGGATACCGGAATAGTTACATATGAAAGCGCCGGAAAAATAACAGTAACGGCAAAACCGGTTTCCCCGTATGACGGCAAGGAAGCAACATATACTGTTGAGGTCGTCTATGACGATGTAGATATAATACTTTCATCAAATGGTACGGAAAATGTTAAAAGGAATGGTAAGTGGTACAGCAACGGCACTTTTGAGATTTCGACAACAGATCACAATGTCAAGTTATTGAAGCGTACTGATGAAATGGCTGAAAAGTCAGTAATTGAGGCTTCACAGGATGACAGTATAACATGGAACTCGGAAACCCTTGCAACAGAAGAGACTAAGACAAATATCAATGGAGAATATTATGTGGTATTTCAGGACGATGAAGGAAATCTGACTGATTGGATAGATGTCAACAGAAATAATCGAGACAGTGAAGGTAATAACGACTGGAAGTTCGCAACAGATAAATATGCCCCTACCGTTAGCTTTTCATATGAAACTGAAGGCATGGATAAAGCAGAAATTATGACAGAAGAATCAGCTCCATTGAAAGAAACGAAATATGGATACTTCTTTAAGGAAGCCGTTGAAGTGACTATAACATCCGATGATATACAGTCAACGGAGGAGGTTTCTTTGCCGGGTGTTGCGGGCGGAAGGATAGTGTATAGACTTGTCGACAAAGACGGTACCAGCGATGAAGGGTGGCAGGATATAGAGGTAAAGGATAATAAAATTACTGTCAAAATCGACAAAGGCTTTAAAGGTCAGATAGAGGCATATGCCATCGATGAACTGGGCAATACGCGTGGAGAAACAGAAGTAAAGCATCCGCAAGGGATAATATGGGAAAATGAAGAAAAGCATTTAGAAACGTCAGCTATACAGTTTTCAGCGCCTGAAACAGATTTTACTCAGACAAAGAAATTTGCAGGATACGTGTATCCGAACAGCATGATAAAGCGCGACGTCAATAATGGCGGGCTGTCTGAAAATGGATATGAAGATTTTGGAGGTGCTGGAGATGATGTCAGTTTGTATGCATCAAAGAACGGGACGATAAAATTTGATATATGTGTCAAGGACGAATATTCAGGTATAGCTCAAATACGGTGTGCAGTCCTTGAAACAGAAGCTGAAAAGAGCACTGTACCGGGAACTTTTGACTATACTCTTACAGTAAATAAACAGGGAGACATTTCTTCCAGTGACGATAACGTGAAAACAGAAGCTACAAAAGACAGAAATCTGATAAGTAAGCTTGTTTTTAAGGACTTTGAGGTATCCGGAGGTTCTAACGATATGGTTATTCTTGTAGAACTTACCGATAACTCCGGTAACATCAGCTATGATTATTATGCGTTTGGTATCGATAATGAGAAGCCTGTTGTAGAAGTAGACTATGATCCTGCCAGCGGTGATGAAGACAATAATGGATACTTTAATAAAAACAGAACTGCAACGATTACAGTATATGATCGAAATTTTGATCCTGATGATGCAGAAAACACTACGCTTTCAGTGACAAAGGATAAGAAGGCTTATGATTTCGGTGCTCTGAAATGGAAGGCAACTGGTATAAAAGGCGGCGAGGGTAATGATGAAGATTGTTATGAAACTACTGTTACCTTCAAAGAAGATGGAGATTATACATTTGACGTAAAAGTCAATGATAGAGCGGAAAACGAAAATGATAATGTAAAGTATGCTGATGATAATAAAGCCACAACAGTATTCACCATTGATAAAACAAATCCGAGAGTATCTGTCAGGTATGATAATAACAGTGCTTCCAATGGTAAGTACTTCGATAGAGTGAGAACTGCTACTGTTACAGTGCAGGAACATAATTTTGATGTCAACAGAGTTACTTTTGATATAAGAGCGACATTAGACGGCGCCAATATAAGTCAGCCGAACATCAATTGGGCAAGGAGCAGCGGAGATACGCATACAGCAACTGTAGCATACAGAGCAGACGGAGATTATACCTTCAATATCGAAGTGGAAGACAAAGCCGGGAATAAAAATAACGGCGTGAGCTATGTGAGCGGAACCGTTGCCGGCGCTCAGTTTACAATTGATACTGAGATTAACGAGCCATTTATAACAGGGGTTGAAGACGGGAATTCATACAAAGGCACTGTTATTCCTGTGATCGATCTTGATGATGTAAATTATGACAGTCACGATATAGTGTTGCTCAGAACGAGGAAAGATGAACAGAATGTCAATGTGACCAGCAAATATATCGGAGGATTGGCCAGAGATGGACATGGAGGCACTATTACATGCAATACCTTTGAGGAAATACAGGAAAACGACGGCATATATAAATTAACGGTATCAATGGTCGATAAAGCAGGCAACCGTTCAGAAAAGAGTATTACGTTTACAGTGAACAGATTCGGTTCGGTATATGATTATAATGAATATCTGTCTTCATTGCAGGATCAATATGTTAAACAAGTTACACGGAATATTGTAATAACCGAGTATAATCCGGATCGATTGGTAGAGGGGTCGCTTGAACTGGAGATCACAAAAGACGGGACACCTTTGAAAAATCCTGAATACTCCGTTACACCGGTGATCAACAGCAGCGCGCCTATAGGAAGCAGTGGATGGTATCAATATGAATACGATATAGCTGCCTCAAATTTTGCTAAGGATGGAGTTTACAGCATAACGGTCGCCTCTGAAGATGAGGTCGGGAATAAGCCGGAGACATCCAACTATGAGGAGCTGGATGCGATGTTCCGCGTCGATTCTGTTGCTCCTGAATTTACAAGCATAAAGGGACTTGAAGAATCTATTGTTAATGCTGATGAACAAAAGGTAACGTTCGACGTGTTTGATGCAATAGGACTGGATAAGGTAACAGTATATGTAGATGGCAAGAAGGTAAAAAACATCGATAAATTTGATGACTTGAGTAATTGCAGCGATGATTTCATCGTGCATGGCGGCCTCAAACAGGACGTTAGGCTTGTAGCGGAGGATAAGGCCGGGAATGTTATGGATACATCGTCAGAAGAATTTAAACCGGCATATGAATTCAACGATACGATAACAGTATCCACAAATATATTTGTCAGATGGTTTGCCAATACATGGCTGTTCATCGGATCACTCATCGCATTGGCTGCTGTGACAGGTGGTATCATTGCATTTGTTAAAAGAAGAAAAGGCAAAGAAGCAATATCTGAAGATATGTAAGAAAGTAATTGTTTTGGTAAATAAAATTGGCAGAGGCAGAAAAGATAATCAAAAAAATGGTTGAAGCTAATCCTGCATATTTGCTGAAGGATAATAATATGTTTGCTTTGACTGAATATAAAGTTTTGAACGGACGCAGCAGGAAGCATCTCATAAAATGTTCAAAAGTACTTTTTAATGGGAAAATACAATTTGTATATCTTGTTTCCGGCTATAGGCCTCTATCCGGACTGATCGAGACGATCAGTCCGGAAGAGCTGTGCGTTATAATAGCAAACCTCATCAAAGCTATTATGGATATAGAAGAAATCGGATTTTTGAAATGTAACAATTTGGATATTTCATTTAACAGACTATATGTCAATGTAAAGACATATGAAATACACCTTATATATCTGCCGATCAATACTAAAAAACAAGATAATATTGAATATGAAAGCAGATTTATAAAATATATCGCAGCTCAGCTGGATATAATTGAGCAGGCAATACCCGGCAAAACCTTGGATATACGCAGATACTTTTCAGAGAATCAATATTCATTGCGACAGATTTACGAGAAGATTTCTGCTGAAGTAAGAAGAAGTAAATCAACAATAGCAGATAATATAGATGCGGATTCTAATTACAATGCCGGACAACCTGTCCTTGTCTTGAATTACGAGGGAGATCCGTCCGATTTGACATTTGTTGTGGATAAGGAAAAATTCACCGTCGGAAAAAGACCTGATACTGATGGGCAGATAACGTTCAACAGTGCTATCAGCAGACATCATTGTGATTTCATATATAAGGATATGAAGTATTTTGTCATAGATATGGGCAGCTCTAACGGAACATTTGTCAATGGTGTGAGGCTTGTGCCTGAGACACCCAGAGAAATCCATTCCGGAGATATTATACGATTAGCTAACAGCGATTTTAAAGCAGAAATACGAGAGGAGTTTTAAATGAAAAAATCAGTTGTAGTGCTTGTCGATACTGATGAAACGATAATAGCTCCTCTGGAAATCAAATTTCTTGAAGGAATGTCAGAATATATAGAGCTCCAAGTAATCACAGATACGGACTATTTTGGATATTATTTTTCGCATCCGCAGGATGCGGATATTCTGATTATAAGCGAGGAGTTATATTCTCCGGAGCTTCAAAAACAAAATTTTAGAAATGTCTTTGTTTTGACTGAGTCAAAGAACGAGAATCTGTCAGAACGGGGAGTCACATATATTTTTAAGTATACTAGTATCAGAGAAATTTATAACAGGATAATTGCAGAGGGTGACTTAAAAAAAAGAGATAAGACAAAAACCACACAGGTTGTTATGGTTTGCTCGGCGTCGGGAGGTGTTGGCAAGACAACCTTGGCGATGGGGATAAGCCAATATCTCTCCCAGCATTATCAAAGAGTATTGTATGTAAATGCGGAGAGAGTCAATACTTTTCATTTTTATTTAAATGATAAAACTTCATTGCCGTCATCGTTGTATCCGGAGATTACTGATAACAAAAATGATGCATACAAACTCGTTAAAAACGCTGTAAGGAACGAAGGATTTGACTATATGCCTCCGTTTACGAAATCACTTTCAGCTATAGGTCTTGGCTTTTCTGTTTATAGACGTGTGATTGCGGGAGCCCGTATGTCTGCTGAGTACGATGTCATTGTAGTTGATACGGACAACATAGTGGATATGGAAAAGGCAGAATTGGCAGCATTGGCAGATAAAGTAATATTAATGTTGATAAACACGGAGTCTTCGATATTTGCAATGAATATATTAACTGAGAATATGGATTGCAGTGATAAGGAAAAATATTATTTCGTTTGCAATGCATGCAGTGATGACTTGTCGGAGGAGTCATACGGCAAATTAGCTGGAAAGGCTGGGTTCCCGATAAGTGAGAGAATAGCATATATAGAAAAGCTTGAGACTATGGACCTGCAGGAGATTGCAGAGCATGAAGAAATTCAAAAGGTTGCAGCGCTGATTCTTTAAGGTGAAAGCATGGAAAATAAAGCAATAGTTATTTTTAAGATAGAAAAAAGAAATTTCGAAGCAGATCTGGAAGTGCCTCTCGACATTTCGGCCAACGATCTTGTTATTGCGCTCAATTCTGCATATAAATTGGGAATAGACGTTTCAGATGTAAAAAACTGCTATTTAAAAGCGGAAAATCCTATCGCATTACTTAAAGGAAACAAACTGCTGTCGGATTTTGGCGTTAGAAATGCTACAGTAATTAATTTTACAGAATAAGGTGTAACTATGGAATACGGATATCTCATCAGGCTGTCAAGCAATAGTTATTATAAGGAAATACAGCTTCCGGTCGACATGAATATGCTGAACGTGGGAATGGATACTGACTGCGATATAAGACTGTATAAAGAAAGCTTTTTTGAAGAATTCAAATTGCTGTTCCGAAAAGACGATGAAGGCTGGAATGTTTTCTGCACGGATAATATTTATCTTGATACAGGAGATGTCATTAAGCTTGCAACTAAAAGGCTGAGTCATGGAGATACCTTATCGGTCAAATATCAGTCTTCAAACAAAGAAATTTTCAGGGTAGATTTTCTGTTTGACTTTGATAATGAGAAAAAGAATTATAACAGAAAAATAGATGTTTCCATGATCGATACAGTGTCTATAGGAAGCAGCATGTCCAATAATATTGCCCTGGAAAGTAAATACACCATGAGAGATCAGGTGTTGCTGAGGCAGGGCAAGGGTGTTGCGGCAATACAGATAGACAGCACAACATACGGAGTATATCATAACGGAAAGCTGGCTAAGAACAATGAGATAATCGCAGATGGGGATTTTATCTCTATCGGTAATTTCAGCTTTTACTATAAAAACCGATGTATATACACAGAGATGAGCAATCAATTGTCAGTGAACGGAGTACCATACACTGACAGCTTTAATAAATATGAATATCCTAAATTCAGAAGAAATTCCAGGATAAAGACAGTTCTTGATGAAGAGGATATAGAAATTTTGGATCCGCCTGCTAAGCCGCAGAAGCCGCAAAATAATATAATCATGCGTCTGCTGCCAGCTGTGGGAATGCTTGCGGCATCAGGCATTATGGCGTTCATGGGCGGTATGATGATTATTTTCAGTGCAATATCAGGAGGCTTAGCGATCATAACGACGATAGTCGGCGTTATACAGAATAAGAAGGATTTTAAAAAGAAGACGGAAGAACGAATAATCAAGTATGAAAACTATATAGAAAATAAACGCAGGGAAATAGAAGAATTTCGTTTTCAGGAAAAGAAAGATCTTGAGGATATATATATATCACAGCGTAAGGAGCAGAGATTGCTTGAAGATTTTTCGTCAGATCTTTTTGACAGGACTAAAGAAGACGAGGACTTCCTTTGTGTATGTTTAGGTTATGGTGATGTTGAGTCTGTAAAAAAAATAAATTATAAGAAGCAGGAAAAGCTGGAAATAGAAGATAAGCTGCAGGACAAGCCAAGAGAAATATATGAAGAATACAGGTATCTCAAAGATGCCCCTGTTGTCTGTGACCTTAAAAACAATAACGCCATAGGAATTATAGGCAATGCCCAGTACAGATTTTCAATCATGAAAAATATTGTTGTCGATATTTGCGCCCGACACTACCATTCAGATGTGAAAATGGTGTTTGTTGCGGATAAAGAAAACAAGAACCATATATATTGGCTGAGAATGCTGCCAGAAGTTTATAATGACGAGTTGGGTATAAGAAATATTGCCTGCAACGATGAAAGTAAAAATATTGTTTTCGAGTATCTCTATAAAGAATTGACCCGAAGAGAACAGAACAAGTCGTATGAAAACAATATAATTGTATTTATGTATGACGAATATGGCTTTCAAAACCACCCTATTTCAAAATTTGTGGACACCGCCAATGAGTTGGGAGTGACATTTATTTTCTTCGGGAATGATAAGGCGGAAGTTCCTCTGGGCTGTGGATCAATAATAGCTATAAAAAGTGAGGATACCGCTACTCTCATAAGTGCCGAAGATAAAAATGCATCGATAGATTTTACGTATACGGCAATAGGATATAAGCAGGTCCAGGATATAGTCCAAATGCTGGCTCCTGTTTATACGGAGGAAATCTCGCTGGAGGGGAGCCTGACTAAAAATATATCGCTGTTTGAGCTTTTGAATATAATTGCAGTGGATGATCTGGACTTAGGAGAAAGATGGCGGACCTCTCAGGTGTTTAAATCGATGTCAGCACCAATAGGAATCTCCAAAAGCGGCATTGTGACTCTGGATCTTCACGATAAGTTTCATGGGCCTCACGGGTTAGTTGCAGGAACCACAGGCTCAGGAAAATCGGAAATATTGCAGACATACATTCTTTCTATGGCTACGCTGTTCCATCCATATGAGGTGGCTTTTGTTATCATAGATTTCAAAGGCGGTGGTATGGTGAATCAGTTTAAAAACTTGCCTCATCTTCTGGGATCGATCACAAATATAGATGGAAAAGAAATTGAACGATCATTGAAGTCGATAAAAGCCGAATTGCAGAAGAGGCAGCGCCTTTTTGTGGAAGCCGACGTCAATCACATCGATAAATATATAAAAAAATACAAGACGGGTGAAGTCAGTTACCCTTTACCGCATTTGATAATTATAGTTGATGAGTTTGCCGAGCTTAAGGCAGAACAGCCGGAATTCATGAAGGAGCTGATATCAGCAGCCCGTATAGGACGAAGTCTTGGCGTACATCTGATTCTGGCTACACAGAAGCCTTCCGGGCAGGTCAATGAGCAGATATGGAGTAATTCACGCTTCAAGCTTTGTCTGAAAGTACAGTCACAGGAAGACAGCAACGAGGTGCTGAAGTCTCCATTGGCTGCGGAGATAAAAGAGCCGGGCCGTGCATATTTGCAGGTAGGAAATAATGAAATATTCGAGCTGTTCCAGTCGGCATACAGTGGAGCGCCGGAAAAATCCGATGACAGCAATGTAAAGGAATTTTCAATTGTAGATTTGACAGATACAGGGAAACGCATACCTGTATATGTGCAGAAGAAAAAGAGTCAAAGCGAGGGTAATCTGACTCAGTTGGATGCAATCGTTAAATATGTAAACGGGTATTGCCGGAATTGTAAGCTGATAAAGCTTCCGGATATCTGTCTGCCGCCATTGGCTGAGTATATAGAATTTCCACCTGTATTGTCAGGTTCAGATAATGTAAATAACTACAGCATTATAGCTGATATAGGCGTTTATGATGATCCGGACAGACAATATCAGGGGATTTATTCAGTAGATGTCGGCAGTCAAAATATGATGATTATCGGTTCTGCGCAGACGGGAAAGACTAATCTGCTGCAATGTATAATCCGATCTGTCGCCGAAAAATACACACCGGATGAAGTAAACATATATATCATAGATTTTGCCTCCATGATCCTGAAAAATTTTGAGTCATTGAACCATGTAGGTGGAGTGGTCACTGCTTCTGAGGATGAGAAGCTGAAGAATCTGATGAAGATGATTTACAGAGAAATTGACATCAGAAAGGAAAAGATGCTGTCTATAGGTGTAAGTTCGTTTACTGCATACAGGGAAGCAGGTTTAACGGACATGCCACAGATCATTTTGATGATAGACAATCTTACTGCTTTAAAGGAGCTGTATTTCCAGGAAGATAACGAGTTGCTTAATCTTTGTAGGGAAGGTTTGTCCGTAGGAATAAGCGTAATCATTGCTAATGCACAGACAGCAGGTATAGGATACAAATATTTGTCTAATTTCGCCAGCAGAATTGCCATGTTTTGCAACGATGCGGGAGAATACAGCTCTTTGTTCGACCATTGCAGAGAAAGAATAAAGGATATAAAAGGCAGAAGCCTGATAGAAATCGATAAGGAGCATCTTGAATGCCAGTCATATATCGCATTTGCCGGCGAGAAGGAGATAGAGCGTGTGGAGAATATAAAGGCATTTATAGAAAATGCAAACAGGAGGAGTGAAGGAAGAAAAGCAAGGATCATCCCTGTGATACCGTCTTATTTGGGATACGAATATGTAATAGATAATTACAGAGAGTACATGAAGAAAAAATATCAATTAGTAACAGGCTTAAATTATGATACAGTATCTCCATTAACATTGGATTTTGCATCTATAGGCATATTAGGTATCAGCGGACGTGAAAAATCGGGCAAACACAATTTCGTGAAATATGCAGTACGAATGCTTGATGATATGTATCCTGGAAAAACACAGGTATATATCGTTGACAGCATACATAAGAAACTGACATCCATAAAAGATAATGCAAATGTTGTAGCCTATACGATGGCTCATAATGTTGCGGTTGATATGGTTCATCACATAGAAAAGGAATTGCAGAAACGATACAATGCTCTCATAGAAGGAGATGACAACGTTATATCATTAAGTCCGCTAATTGTTCTCATACTGGATGATATGGATGCGTTGACTGCGATCAGCAATGATTCTGCGGCAATGACAGCATATAAAAATATACTTTCCAGATATAAAAATCTTAATGTCTGCATCATAGCGTCGAGCTTTGAAAACGTTAATGTCCCTTATGGAGCACCGGAAGCAGTTAAGATGGTTAAGGATTCGCAGCACTTTATGTATTTTGATGACGTGGCTAATATGAAGATATTCGACCTGCCGCTTAGTGTGATGAGAAAATTCAAGAAACCGATTGAAATGGGTGATGGATATTATATCAAAGAAAATGAGTGCGTGAAAGTGAAGAGTGTGTTGAATGTTGCAACGTGATATAGGGTGGTGAATATGGTAAACGAAGATATATATAGGGATTTACTATATCAAATAGGAAATGCAAAAGAAAAAATTAATGCGTGTTATGAAAAAATTGATGAATATAAGTATTCTTTAAATCGTCTAAAACGGTATAAAAAAGAAGTTGAAAACCAAAAGGAAGAATTTTATTTAATTATAAAAGATGATAAAAATAATAGTAAAAAGAAAGATTGTTGGAAAGGAGCAAGCTTTGATAAATTCAATAATATAATGGACGATGTTTTAGAAGAAGATTACAAATATTACAATAATTGCTTAGATGGAATTTTAGACTCCATAAACGATGAGATGACCAGATTGGAAAATGAAATACTATCAAAGCTTGGAATAATAGGGAAGTTATCATCGTGGGTAAATAGTTTAAGTAATGAAATAGAAAATTTCTTTAATTGAGTTGGGAGATGCAAGGATTATGATAGAGTTTAAGGTCAATAAAGGATTGATAGCCGATGTTAATCAAGTGAAAAGACATGAACAGATATTAAATGAATCATATAATGCTATTGCAGAAGAAGGAACCAAAACATTAAAAACATCTATAGAATATATTGAACAACATGAGTCTATTAAAAAGTTGATAGATTTATATATGGCACTTATAGAAAAAGACATGGGAGATATTAATAAAATGATAGAAGAAATATCGACTTTAGATGAGAATCTCACTTATGTGTAGTCTTTGTAGATGGAAGGAATACATATTATGAACTATAAAGTAGATTATGATAATTTACATGAATTAAATGAAAATATTTTAAATCAGTCAAAAAAATGGAGTGATAAGTTAGAGGTATTAATGTTAGACTTAGAAAACCTGGCTGAAACATCTAACATGTCAGGAGAAAGTGCAGAAGCTATTAAATATTATTTAGAAAATGTTCATATGAAAATTATTTCTTCACTCTCTAATTTGATATTTTTACATTCCATGAATTGCAATCGTTATTCACAGAAGTATTTTAACTATATAGATACGAACACGCATGCAAAAATATATTTTGAAGAATTGGATGACAGCAGAAAAGATCTAAAAAAACAACAATCTAAGGTAATTGATATAGATCAAATTATACGAAGCATTATTAGAGAAAGTCGAGATATTATATATTTAGAATATAAAGGAAGTCTAGATGTTAATGATGTACATAATGAATCGATTACATTCATTGATAAACTTGATAAAAAAATAGTTTCACTAGAAAATCAACATTATTCAAATGATTTTGTTTATACAAAAGAATTAATTGATGCATTAAATGAATTTATTGCAACGCAGTGTTGTTATTCCAGAAATTACAGAGATGGTTTTTTAGGTGAATCTTTCTATTTGACCAAAGAATATAAAGCGTTATTGGCTACAAACATAAAAGTAAATTCTGAAATAGAAGATAATATAGAGTCTTTTGAATCTGCTATGGCGAATAGAAGTGAACGTCTCGAAGTTTTAGAAAGCGAACGTAAAAAGCGTGAACGATTGGCTAACATAATAACCGGTTCGGTAGCGCTGATTGGTGCAATTGCGCTTACGGTTGTTACATTTGGTGCAGCAGGGCCTGCTGTTGCAATTGGATGCGGAGCATTAATAGGAGGTATTACAAAGGGAACAAGCGCATTAGCAGATGAATATGTTGAACATGGAAATTTGTTAGAAAATAGTGATAAAGTTGACTGGGGTGAGTGTGTTATTGAAGCAACAACTGGTGCAATTGTAGGAGGTTTTACAGGATATATAGGGGGCTCATTTTCTGGTGTTACTGCAATGGCTCCTAAAGGAGCAACAGGTGCAGTTATCCGCTCTACATCTTCGATTATTTCGGGTGCATCTTCTCGTGCTATTACAACGTATTCAGAAACTGGCAGCATCACAAAAACAGTAGCAAGCGTTTTTAATCCAATTGAAATCATGTATGATGGAACAACGGGTAGCTTTGTTGGAAACATTGGAGAAGAAATTGTTAAAACACTTGGAAATGAGGTGATAGATGAAGTGTCAGAAAAATGTTCGAAAATATTTTCTGCTTCTGATTACGAGAAAAATATACAAAACAAGCCTGTGCCAGATGATGCAAAGATGGAAAAAACACAAGGTGGATATTGGAAATTATAGAAGTTAAATATAAATAACAATAATTATAAAAAAATAAAGTATGAATGAAATAAAGCGGTTGAAAATAAGGAGGATAGTATGAAAAGAACAGAGTACCTGCCATTAGGGAGCATATTGTTATTGAAGGGTGGCACACAGAAATTGATGATAGTTGGGAGAGGATTAAATATAAAGAAAGATGATAGAATTTATTTCTTCGACTATGCAGGTGTGGCTTATCCTGAGGGGCTGATGGGAGATGAGGTGGCCTATTTTAATCATGAAAATATTTCTAAACTGATTTTTAAAGGGTACAGTGATATTGAAGATGAAAATGTTGTGGACAATATTAATCAATATCTTTTCGATAACAAAAACGTTGTTAAAGGGAATGTATATGATTGGAGAGAGAATGAAAGCTAGAAATTATTGTTGAAACATTTTTAATTACTTAAGGAGGAAATGAAATGTCAAATCAAATCAGAATCACGCCAGATCAGATGAGAGAAAGGGCAAATCAGTATCGTGTAGAAGCAGATACTGTGAATGGCGTAATCAACAAGATGGATTCGCTCTTGGCACAGCTTCAGGAGGAATGGGAGGGCGCCTCAAGTGAATCGTATGCAGCAAGATATCAGGAACTGAAACCGGGATTTATGAAGGCTGAAGAACTGATTAGAGAAATTGCTACAGCACTTGACTCGACTGCTAGAATTGTCGAAGAAACTGACTCCAGCATTGCAAGCCAGTTTAGAGCATAATGCTTAACTTGAAATCACAGCATATCTGGATTTTTAAGGGATATGCTGTGAATTTAAATGGTAAAGAAAATTGTTTTATTGGATATATGTAGTTTTGACTATATACAAGTAAAATGGAAGATTTAAAATTTATTAATAGTAATATACAGAGTAAAACAGAATGTATAACAAACCTTAATAATTGTATAAACGACTATAGAAAAAAGATACAAGAGTTGGAAAATCAATATGACGCATTGAAAAAGTATCAATACAAAGTTTCCGAATATATTAATCAATATAATGTTCAGGTGGTTAAGCATCTGGATGTTTTGGATGCTGAATCGACATTTAGAGAGTATTATAAAACAAAAATAGATGACATTTTTCATATATATGGAAATGACAGAATTAATGATAATGTTGATGTAGCAAAGAAAAACATATTAAATCAAATTAAAGAATATGAAATGAAAATTTATGAATGCAAAGAAAATATTGATAATTATGAAAACGATATTCAAAAGTTGAAGATAATTAGTAAAGAAATATAGGAATATAATGAAAAAAGAAATCAGCAATAATTATGCTCAAACACGTTTATATGCTCAAAAGATAAAGCCGCTTGAAACAATGGATATACCTAAAGCTGCAGGAACAAGTACTGTATCAAATGGAGGTAGGACTGCACAATACAGTGATTCAATTATTGATGATATCGATAATGAACTAAATATTGCTTTTAAAACTTTATTTATCAATTCAAGAAAAAAATTAAATGATATTGCAGATGCATTTGAGGCGGGAGATATAAACGCATCTGTTTAATTGGAGTAGATTCATATGGGAAAAAAGTATGGCTCAGGTGATTTGATTGTCGGAGTAACATATTATCAAAATAGGGCTAGCACAGTAAAAAATACTTGCACGGCTATTGAGAATAACTATTTTAAAGAATATTTAAATATTCTTAATCTAATACAGAAATATGGTATTAAATCGGGAGATACTGCAGATTTATTTGTAGAATATGTTTCACAGGTTAAGGCTATAGAAGGCCTATTGAATGACTTTGGAGAACTGTATTCAAATACTATAAAAGATTTTTTGGAAGATATAGATAATGCGGATGATATTCTTTTTGCTAATAAAGGCCGTAAAATCTTGACTGAAGAAGAATTTAACAATGCAAAAGGGGCAGCAAGATTTGAGTTTAGTTTTGAACATTTTGGTGAATGGTTGTTGCATCTCGTATACAATGGGCCTATAGGTAATATACTTTTGGACGATAGTAAGCAGTTGGCAAAAAGAGTAAAGGAATTGGAAGATATCACTATACAGAAATTATCGAGAATAGAGGCCAATGTAAGACTTGTGGACTCAACATATAATGTAAGGTTAAGAAATATATATAAGCAGATAAAAAAATATGAGAACATTATTAATAAATTAGCTTATATTATGTCACCTGAAAGTAATAATTTAAATAAAAAAAATATTGCCGAATTGCAAAGGTTGGTGTTGGATGTAAAAAAATATCAGGCGGAAATCATTAATAATCCGTATGTCGATACAACAAGTTTAGATGACATTCGATATTTTGCAGAAAATATTGAAAACTATTTTTGGAAATCCACAGAAATTATTAAAAGTATTTGTGAAAGTAGTATAATAGGAAAGTTGTTTTTAACCGAGTTTGATGTATTTAGAGCGACGATTAATGATGCAAAAAAATATTTTGATAGTTTTTCTAAAGAATATATAGATTCCAAAAAGTCTTTTGATGATGCAAAGAAAGAATTTGACGAATTATTGGAAAAATATGAAAAATACGGTGAGGCCTATGAAAAATATATAGATGACAAAAGTACTGTTAAAAATTTTAATAAAATAATAGATACATTTAAAAACTTAGGTGGAAGTATGGATAAATATATTGATATATGGTATCAAATGTATTTCGATATGTCTGAAAGTAAAAATGTATTATTAAGATTTAAAAAAAACTGTGATTTAAGTAATCCTAATATAAAGAAAGCATTGGAAAGAATTGAGAAATTGTATGATAAAGAAGTAGATGCATATGTAGAAGAAACATATGAGACATTTTTATTAAATGCAAAAGAGCATGGAGTAAAAAAAGCAATTCAAATTGTGACAGAAGCTATAAGCCAAAAGTCAATTATAGCTGGTAAAATTGTGTCAGTGTTAGCTGGTAAAGTTGTTTTAAACGGTTATGAGGAAATGAAAGCAATAGCAATGTATGATTGGGTAGAAGAAACAGAAAATGCGTTTGAAAATGCTCTTACGGATTTAAAAAATGCAGATAAAGATGATTCTGATTATTATATGCTTGTAAAGTCTGTACAGGAAGCCTTTGGTGCTGCAAAAGAAGCAAGAATTGATTTTTTTACGAACTTAATTCAGACCTCGTCAGGAGATGAAAAATCATATTACGAGTATTGTTTAAAAATGATGCAAACAGCGTCCCTTAGTGATGATGTCTCATTAGATTTGTTCTATCAAAGCAAATATGACGGAAGCAATTTTAATCCTTTAACTGATATGATGTAGATACTAATTTATAAAACTTTTTAATAGATAACTATTTTATAACGATATAACTATTTTTTGCTGCCCTGAATGATATAAGGAGGTAAATAGTGAGTTCTATGAATAATCGTTGGCAACCATTATCTGAGGTGAATATTCCGTCGATAGAAAATGCGGGATTCACAGAAGATGTAATAATCAGGAACATATGGAAATCTGATATAGGACCAATAAGAAAACTACAGGGCTATTTGATTAGAAAAAAGAATGGCGAAAAGAAATAT
>CALCKF010000100.1 GCA_937966095.1 uncultured Eubacterium sp. | reverse complement strand
CCATGGCGGCGACCCGCCCCGCATAGCGGCGGTGCGCCCATGCGGCGAACGCTGCCCCTGCAGCGATCCACGCGGCGCAAAGCGCAGCCGCGGCGGCGGGAGGCAGGAGCGCCGGGGCGCCGGCCATCATGCAGGACGCCTCGGCGGCGAAGCCCGTGGGAAGCGCGCAGGCCACGGGGCGCAGCGCTTCGGACATGGCTCCCAGAAGCGGCGGCTTCCTGTGCATTGAATCCGAGAGCTATAGCAGCAAAGAAGGCAAAAAAGATTCCAAGCTGAGCAGCCGCACCCATGAGAAGCGATTTAGGGTTTGCAATCAGTGGTCCGAAATCTGTCATCGCTCCTACTCCCAGGAATATCAGTGACGGGAGTATAGGTTTCAATGCATAAAATATTGTCAATATGCCGGCATCAGACAACTGATCCGAGCTTGTTATATTGAAATGCTCTATAAACATACCACTTACAGGCAGGTTTGACAAAAGCATGCCGAATGCTATAGGCACCAGCAGCAGAGGCTCAAAGCCATGTCTGATGGCAAGGTATAAGAAAATAAACGATACTACGATCATTATTCCGTTTTGATAAGTGAAATTAGCAATCCCCGTGTCATTCCACAGGTTCACCAAAGTGTCCAATACGGCTTCCATTTTTCTTTCTCCTTTTCCTTAATATGATATCGATAACTCCTTTGACGTTATCGGTAGAATATTAACATATATATTTTTTGATTACAATACTGTAACAATATAAATACTGTATACAATACCGCCATGATTTCATCACAGCTTCATAGTCAGACCGACCTTATGCTTATCTCGATCTATGCTTATTATCCTCACTTTCACACTGTCTCCAACCGATACTATATCCATAGGGTGTTTTATATATTTGTCGCTCATCTGTGATATATGGACAAGCCCGTCATTCTTCACGCCTATATCCACAAATGCTCCAAAATCCACAACGTTTCTTACAGTGCCTTCCAGCTCCATATCTATTTTAAGATCATCAAAGGATCTTACATCATTCCTGAATATCACACCCGGAGCACCCTCGCGCGGATCTCTCCCCGGTTTCCTTATTTCTTCAATGATATCAGCAAGTGTAGGTACTCCTACTCCCAGTTCGTCAGCCATTTTCTCTATAGCTTTTTTCATATCTTTTTTCGGGTTCTCATTCTTTATGGAAAGTTCGGCTAAAGATGACAGTCCTTTAGCTCTGTGCGTTTTCCCTTTGATTTTTTCCTCCCCGCCATACATCGACCATATCCTGTCCTCTATATCAGATATCCCTCCATGCCTAAGCTGTTCCTCCTCTATCCCCAGCTTTGACATCATGGCTCGTGCTATCGGATATGATTCCGGATGCACAGATGTACTGTCCAGGAAATCATGTCCTTTTGATATCCTCATGAATCCTGCGCATTGGTTGAATGTCTTTTCACCCAATTTGGCGACTTTTTTAAGTTCTTTTCTCTCTGTAAACGCTCCGTTCTGCTCTCGATATGCCACTATATTTTTAGCTATTCCCATGTTTATTCCGGCAACATGTGACAGCAAAGATGATGATGCGGTGTTAAGTTCTACACCTACTCTGTTCACACAATCTTCAACCACATTATCCAGAGCTGTTTCCAAAAGATTTTGGTTTATATCATGCTGATACTGCCCCACTCCTATACTTTTTGTCGGGATCTTCACAAGTTCTGCAAGAGGATCCTGTAGTCTCCTTCCAAGAGACATAGCTCCTCTCACAGTAACGTCCAGATCCGGATATTCTTCCGTTGCCAGCTTTGATGCCGAATATACAGATGCCCCTGCCTCGTTTACTATAGTGTACCTTATATTTCTCCCTGTTTTTTTTATAAAGCCGGCAACAACTTCCTCTGTTTCTCTCGATGCTGTTCCGTTCCCTATAACTATCGTATTGATACGGTATTTATCCACCAGCTTTTCCAGCACCGCTTCTGTACCTTTTATATCATTTCTCGGTTCTGTCGGATATACGGTAGTATATGCCAGCAGCTTGCCGGTCTCATCAAGTACCGCGATCTTACAGCCTGTCCTGTATCCTGGGTCTATGCTTATGATCCTGGCACCGCTGACCGGAGGGACCATAAGAAGCTTTTCGGTATTTTTCGCAAATAACTTTACAGCCTCTGCTTCTGCTCTCTCTGTTAGCATGCTGCGCATATCCCTTTCAGCAGATGGTGCGATCAGACGCCGATATGCATCAGTCACTGTCTTTCTCAACAGTTCTTCAAATACTGAATTCCCCTTTATGACACTGTTGCATATAAATTCTTCCATTTTTCCCGCATCTGTTATTACTTTTACTTTCAGTTTCTTCTCTTTTTCACCTCTGTTTATCGCCAGCACCCTGTGATCAGGGATCCTGTTTATGCGCTCACTGTGGTCGTAATACATTTCATATACTGTCTTTTCGTCCGGATCGTATGCTTCAGTCATTATAATTCCCGTTTCATATGTCATCTTCCTTATCTCAGCAATGATATCCGGATCATCAGATATCATCTCCGCGATTATATCACATGCTCCCAGTATGGCTTCTTCTGACGTATTCACACTCTTCTCTTCATCTATATATGACGATGCAATTTCTTCCACACTTCCTTCCTGCCTGCTCTGTTCCATAAAAATGAGCGCCAGAGGTCCAAGACCTTTTTCCCGGGCCTTAGATGCTCTGGTCGCCTTTTTTTTCTTATATGGCTTATATAGGTCTTCCACCCTCTGAAGCACTTCGGCTTCATCTATCATTTCTCTCAGCTCATCTGTAAGCTTTCCCTGCTCGTCTATCAGCCTGATGACTTCCTTCTTCCGTTCCTGAAGGTTCCTTAGATATGTCAGCCTTTCATCCATATCTCTCAATACAGAATCACTTAACCCTCCCGTAGCTTCCTTTCTGTATCTTGCTATAAACGGGATAGTATTACCTTCATCTATAAGTCTTACGGTCTGTTCCACCTGGGATTCCTTTAGCTTAAGCTCCCCGGCTATCATACTGATGATGTCCATCCTCTACTCCTTCTGTTTCAGCTTCTCATTGATGAAATAGTCTATATCTCCATCCATAACAGCGTTTACATTCCCTACTTCTGCTCCTGTCCTGTGATCTTTTACCATCGTATATGGATGAAATACATAGGACCTTATCTGACTTCCCCATGTTATCTGACTGTAATCACCCTTCAGCTCTTCCAGGCTTTCCTTCTTTTCCTGTTCCTTCAATTCAATAAGCTTTGACATCAGCAGCTTCATAGCTGTTTCCCGGTTCTGGTGCTGCGATCTTTCATTCTGACATGTAACCACTATGTTTGTAGGAATATGCGTTATCCTTATCGCCGAATCCGTCTTATTGACATGCTGTCCGCCCGCTCCGCTTGATCTGAAAGTGTCTATCCTCAGATCATCACTGTTTATCTCGACCTCTGTATCATCATCTATTTCCGGCACCACATCCAGAGACGCAAACGATGTGTGTCTTCTCCCGGAAGAATCGAACGGAGATATTCTGACAAGTCTGTGAACGCCTTTTTCATTCTTGAGATATCCGTAGGCGTTTTCACCTTCTACGAGAAGTGTCGCGCTCTTTATTCCTCCTTCGGTATCATCCTGCATATCGATAAGTTTTGACTTGTATCCTTTTTTCTCACACCATCTGGTATACATTCTGAAAAGCATCTCTGCCCAGTCCTGCGCATCGGTGCCTCCCGAACCTGCATGCACCGATATTATCGCATTGTTTCTGTCATATTTACCGTTGAGCAGTGTCCTGAGTCTCATATCCTCCACATCTTTTGACAACTCTGAAAAAAGGCCTTCAGCTTCAGGGACAAGTGACTCGTCCTGCTCCTCTTCTGCCATTTCCAAAAGAGTTTCCAGATCTTCCATCTTCCTGTCGAGCCTTTCAAGATCATTCAGCTTATCCTCTATGGACTTCTTCTCTTTCATCGCTTTCTGAGCATTATCCGGGTCATCCCAGAATCCTTCCCCGCTCATCTCATTTTCAAGTTTCCCTAATCTTTCCTTCAACCCTGCCGGGTCAAAGGGACTCACCTGCCTCTTTTATCATGGCCTGCAGTGCAGGGATCTGACCTTTTATCTGGTCAAGCTGTATCATAATCACTCACATCCTTTTATTCTTTCTTTCAATTGCTATGGACATCATTACGCCCGCAGCAGTGTTTATACTTTTTGCCGCTTCCGCATGGGCAAGGGTCATTCCTGCCCACCTTTGGTGTTTCTCTTCTAACTGTCTGCTGCTTATGCTGCCTCTCAGGAACCACTGTTTCAGACGGTGCGCCACCTGTCACAACAGCCGGCTGATCATCTCTGAACTCGTCTTTTCTGTCCTCTCCTGTTCCCAGAACATTCTTTCTCTCAGTCGTTGTCTTCACCGTCACATTATAACAGAACTTGACGAAATCTTCCTTTATGGAGTTTACCATCAGCTCAAACATATCAAATCCTTCCTGAGCATATGCTCCCGCAGGGTCCTGGCCGCCAAGTCCTCTAAGTCCTATGCCGCTCTTGAGCTGATCCATTGCATCTATATGATCCATCCATTTATTATCGACTACTCTGATCAGTATCATCCTCTCGACTTCCCTGAGTCTGTCGATACCTATTTCCTCTTCCTTGGCCCTGTAAATATCCTCGAAATCTTCATATATGCCTGCCTTCAGACTCTCCTCATCTATGTCGGCAAGCGTCTCTTTATCAAAGTCGAGCGGTTCAAAAGCAGGGGATATTTTTCTCAGTCCCTTGTTGATGGTATCAAAATCCCACTCTTCCGCAAACTTGGATGATATGACTACGGGATCAACCACCTCATCTATAAGCTGATGTGTCATAGACACCAGATCTTCTCTCAGATCCTCCCCAAACAGAACCTTTTTACGCTCTCCATATATTATCTCACGCTGCTTGTTCATTACATTATCATACTGGAGCACATATTTTCTTATTGAAAAATTCTTTCCTTCTACTTTCTTCTGGGCATTTTCTATCTGCTTGGTTATCATGCCTGCTTCTATAGCTTCATCTTCTTCAACACCGAGTCTCTGTACTATCGACTGCATACGTTCACCGCCGAACAGTCTCATAAGATCGTCTTCCATGGATATACAGAACTGTGTCTGCCCCGGATCTCCCTGTCTTCCGGAACGGCCTCTTAACTGGTTGTCTATACGTCTGGATTCATGTCTTTCGGTGCCTATTATGCAAAGACCGCCAAGCTCTTTGACCTTTTCCTGTTCTGGTCTTCGTTCCTCTTTGTATTTCTCATGAAGTGCCTTAAATTCCTCCCTGGCTCTGTTAAGCTCAGGATCATCGCTCTGAACAAAACTTGTGGCAAATGCTATCGTGTCATCATCATATCCTCTGGCTGCCATTTCTTTCCTTGCCTCAAATTCGGGATTCCCCCCCAATATTATGTCAGTACCTCGTCCGGCCATATTGGTTGCTATGGTTATAGCGCCAAGCCTTCCGGCTTCTGCTATTATCTGAGCTTCCTTTTCATGCTGCTTGGCATTCAGCACATTGAAATCCTTGATCCCGCGTTTTTTAAGCGCATTTGCAATTATCTCCGATTTTTCTATCGAGATCGTTCCAACCAGTACCGGCTGTCCTTTTTTATGGGCTTCCTCCACTCTGTCAACTATTGATTTGTATTTGCCATGTTCCGTTGCATATACAGCATCCTGCATGTCATTCCTTATAACAGGTTTATTGGTCGGTATGACAACTACATCCATATTATATATATCCCTGAATTCACTTTCTTCCGTTTTTGCCGTACCTGTCATACCTGCCAGCTTCTGATACATCCTGAAGTAATTCTGCAGTGTAATAGTAGCAAGAGTCTTTGACTCGGAACGGACTATAACATTTTCCTTGGCCTCTATGGCCTGATGCAGTCCGTCACTGTAACGTCTACCGAACATGAGCCTTCCGGTAAATTCATCTACTATCACTATCTCGCCGTCTTTTACTATATAATCCACATCACGTTTCATCATGTTCCTGGCCTTGAGAGCCTGCAGCACATGATGGTTAATCTCCATATTTTCCGGATCCGAGAAATTCTCTACCCCGAAATATTTTTCACATTTTTCCACGCCAAGATCGGTAAGGGCAATCTGTTTATCCTTTTCCTCTATCGTAAAGTCCGCATCTTCCCCTTCTCTCAATGTCCTTACGAATCCATCAGCTCTTTTATACATGTCTGTGGACTTGTCGCCCTTCCCGGAAATTATCAGAGGAGTTCTGGCCTCGTCTATAAGTATCGAGTCCACCTCGTCTATGATGGCATAGTTCAGTTCACGCTGCATCATATCTTCCTTATATATGACCATATTATCTCGCAGATAATCAAATCCGTATTCGTTATTTGTCCCGTATGTTATATCCGCCTGATATGCAGCACGTCTTTTCTCTTCAGGTATCCCATGTATTACACACCCCACTGTAAGGCCAAGGAAAGTATAAAGCTTGCCCATCCACTCCATATCTCGTTTTGCCAGGTAATCATTGACCGTCACCACATGAACGCCTTTTCCTTCCAGAGCATTGAGATATGCAGGAAGAGTGGCCACCAGCGTTTTACCTTCACCTGTCTTCATCTCGGCTATCCTTCCCTGATGAAGCACTATACCTCCTATTACCTGTACATAGAAATGCTTCATACCCAGACTGCGCCACGCCCCTTCTCTACATACTGCAAAAGCCTCCGGCAGTATTTCATCCAGAGTTTCTCCGTCTTTTACCCTTTTTTTGAATTCCTCCGTTTTTTCACGAAGCTGCTCATCAGTCAGAGCCTGCATCTCTTCGTCATATTCCATGACCCTGTCCGCTATTTTGGAAACCTTCTTCACTTCTTTCTCGTTGAGATCTCCGAAGATTTTTTCCATCAAACCCATGATCGCTTCCCCTTTCTATTGATTTTTTTCAAGTTCCTCAACATTCAGATTTATTTCCAGCGCTTTCCTTTCATCGGCTTTTATAACCGTGGCTGTCAATTTTTTATCCTCTATCACTGTTTCAAACTTATCCCCCTCTTCAGGCAGCCTGTCCAGTTCCTTTACCACCCAGCCGTTAACAGTAACTGCATCCGGAACATCATCTATACCGAGATAATCAAATACTTTTCCTAAATTTGCACTGCATTCAATCCTGAAACTGCCGTTCTGGAGCGGCATGATATCCTTCGATGTCACGATATCATACTCATCAAATATCTCTCCCACGAGCTCCTCTATGATATCCTCCATAGTTACAAGTCCCTCTGTACCGCCATATTCATCTATTATTACAGCCATGTGCGTCTTGAGTTTCTGCATTTTTTTCAGAAGATCAGATATCTTCATTGCAGTCCCGACAAAAACCACAGGTTTGATATAGTCTGATATCTTTTTATCAGTGCCCAATATATAATTATGGAAATCTTTCTGATTTATAACACCTATTATACCATCTATATCATTTTCATACACCGGCATTCTGGAATATCCGGTATCTCTGAAGATCTCAGCCAGCCGTTCCTTGCTGCAGTCTTCAGGAACCGCCTCCATCTCAGGTCTGGGAGTCATGACATCCTCAACGGTTATCTCATAGAATTCTATGGCATTCTGAATAAGTTCGCTATGTCTTTCTTCTATCCCGCCCGTGTTTCCGGCCTCTTCGACCATAGTAAGGATCTCATCCTCTGTTATACCGTTGTCAGCATCAAGACTGAACAGTCTTGCAATAAACTGTTTCCATCTGGTGAACACGTAATTGACCGGTGTCATAAGTGTCATCAGCTTTTTCAGCAGCGGGGCAGAAAACATCGCAAATCTTTCCGGCATCTCCTTTGCTACGTTTTTAGGAGTTATTTCACCGAAAATAAGAACAACGACAGTTATCACCACCGTCGACAATGTTGCTCCATATGGTCCCATTATATCCACAAACAGCAGTGTAGCTATAGAAGTCATTGTTATGTTGACCACATTATTACCTATCAGTATCGTGGTCAGCAGCTTGTCATATTTTTCTGAGAGCTTAAGTACTCTGTCTGCTCTTTTGTCGCCATCACCTGCCATATTTTTCAGTCTTATCCTGTTTACCGATGTAAATGCAGTCTCGGTTGCTGAAAAATACGCCGAAAAAGCTATCAGGATTATTATAACAACGATATCTCTGAAAATGTCGCCACTCATAAAATGCTGTTCTCCTTTCAAAAACTGTCGATCACTATAAATAATCCAATAAATTAGTATACATTATTTCCCATAAAAATGGAACATGTATCATTATAATTAACATGTTAATTTCTTTTTAAAAGTACTTTCCGGTCTGAAAATCAAAAGGAGCTGCTTACTTACGATGTGCAGCTCCAACGGGTATCACCTGGGCTATATTTCCATTATTATTGCGAACACAGGTATGGTTATTATTGAAAATATCGTCGATAAAAGGACTGTTTTGGTGGCAAACGCAGCTTCACCCTTATACTGCTGACTGAATATAGCAGATACGGAAGCCACAGGCATTGCAAAGCTGATTATCAGCACTTTTTCCAGCAAGGTGAAATCTCCTGCCCAAGCCTTGACTATCAGAAGAACTATTACCGGCACTATAAGCAGTTTCACAAAAGAAACAGCGTATACATGCCAGTCACCGACTATCTCTTTTACCTTAAGGCCTCCTATCTGATAGCCTATCAGAAACATGGTAAGCGGTGTCGTAGCATTCCCTATAAGCTCGATGGATCCTCCCAATACCTGAGGCAGCTGGAGATCCGCCAGGAAAAGAGCCAGCCCTATCAGCACACCTATAAGGCCCGGGCTCAGGAATTGTTTGAGATCCACTTTAAGTTTCGCTCCTGCTGACATCTGAATCAGTATTATACCGACTGTAAAAATCAGAACATCATTTATCATTTCAAGTATCGCAGCGAAAAAAACCGATTCATCTCCATATAGAGCTTTTGTTACCGGCAGACCTATAAACCCTGTATTTCCAAACAGCAGCATGAAGGTTGTTATGTACCTCTTTCTGTCGCTCATCCTGAGCAGCTTCGCCAGGGGAAAAGTTCCCAGCATTATTATCGCAAATATCACTACAGCCACAGCCATCATATATCCGCTGTCCTTAAGTATCTCCATGCTGAAATCAAGCTGCATCGCGTCTATTACAAGACATGGCCAAGTCAGATTAACCACAATGGAAGATATCCCATCGCTCTGGTCAACTGAAATGATGTCTCTTTTTTTAAAAAAAATACCGGGTATGATAAGTATGAATATCATAGCCAGCGAGCTGAGTATCTCACCAACAAGCATCATTGCACCTCCAAATTCAAAAATCGCCCTTACCTGTATTTGATTTTTACTCTTCCTGTCCTGATCCTTCTCCGTATATGCGTACCTGTTCCACCATATGACCTATATTGCCTTCTCCTGCAAATTTTTCCAGATCAAAAAAATCCTCTTCTGAAGATATCCATATCAAAGGATGTTTTTCCTGCTCCAGTACTGTTTTCATATCGATATGTCCCACATATATTTCAACATAGCAGTCCTGGTTATAATATACGAAATCCATCATATGTCTCAGTTCTATAATATCGCGTGTTATCCCTGTCTCTTCAGCCAGTTCACGATATGCGGCCTCGAACCCGTCTTCATCTTTTTCGATTTTTCCACCTACAAGATTGTACTTCCCTATGTACGGATCCGCTGTCCTTCTGCAGAACAGGATATTCTTCCCGTCGCTGCTGTATACCATTATACAATTATATCCCTGCATTTCAACACTTCCATTTACACATATTATCATACTTTGACGGCCGGCAAAACCGAATCGTGCCCTTTTATGCAATTTTTCATCTTGCTTTCTCCGAAAATCTTCCTCTGAGATCAAAAGCATGATCCATCGGCCCGCTGCCCCTGCCGAGATCCAGCATCGCCTCAAGGGCCCCTGATATATACTCTTTTGATCTCAAAATAGATTCTTCGAGATCGAATCCCTTTGCGAGATTAGAAGCTATAGCACTGGAAAACGTGCAGCCGGTCCCGTGGGTATTTGGATTGTCGATTCGCCTCCCATTAAACCATACGTGTCTATCCCCATCATAAAGAAGATCATCTGCATCTGAGACACTGTGTCCTCCTTTACATATGACTGCACAGCCATACTTTCTGTATATTTCATCTGCAGCTTTCGTCATATGCTCTTTGCTGCTTATGCCGATACCGGAAAGTACCTGAGCCTCAGGTATATTGGGAGTCACTACATCTGCGATCCGAAGCAGTTCTGCCTCAAGGACGCCTACAGCCTCCTCATCTATAAGTCTTGAACCGCTTGTGGATACCATAACAGGATCCACCACAACATTTTCCGCTCTGTATGCCGAGAGCCTGTCTGCTATGACTTCAATGAGCGCGGACGATGACACCATACCTATTTTTACAGCATCAGGCCTTATATCCGTAAATACGGCGTCTAGCTGAGCTTTCAAAAATTCCGGCGTAACTTCCATTATCCCCGATACACCTGTCGTATTCTGGGCAGTAAGGGCAGTTACCGCACTCATAGCATATACGCCGTTCATCGT
Source organism: uncultured Eubacterium sp. (assembly GCA_937966095.1). Lineage (GTDB taxonomy): Bacteria > Bacillota > Clostridia > Peptostreptococcales > Anaerovoracaceae > Lentihominibacter. The sequence goes on along the minus strand of CALCKF010000100.1, from coordinate 4,177 downwards.
CATTGTCTTTATGTCGGCCTGTATACCGGCACCTCCTCCGGAATCACTGCCGGCTATAGTAAGTACTGTTTTCATAACATCATCCTCCATTGCCTGTAACCGTGCACAGCGCCTGCGCCTTTAGCCTCCTGGCTTCTTCCACTATATCTTCTGCCGCAAAAACAGCCGAAGCCACCGCAAATCCGCTCATTCCGCAGCCTTTCATCTCTCCCATATTAGAAAGGTTTATCCCTCCTATTGCAACCGCCGGGATGTCTACAGACCCGCATATGTTTTTCAGCTGTTCTTTAGTAATACGCACTGCGTTTTTCTTGGTCGAAGACGGGAATACAGCTCCTGTACCTATGTAGTCCGCACCATCAGACTGTGCTTTTTCTGCCTGTGCCACAGTTTTTGCAGTTACTCCTATTATGAATCCTTCACCGGTCAATTCTCTTATCCTGCCGGCATCCATATCCTCCTGTCCCACATGTACACCGTCAGCTCCGGATTCAAGAGCTACATTAAGGTTATCATTGATTATGAGGGGCACTCCATATCTGTGGCACAGTTTTCTCAACTTTACCGCTTCATTTATAAGCTCCCCCTCATCCATGCATTTTTCTCTAAGCTGCACACATGTAACGCCTCCCCGCAAGGCTTTCTCCACCTGATCATAAAGATCGGCGTCGGCAGAAGGAGCTCTGTCAGTCACAGCATAAAGCAGCAGATATTCTTTTTTGAATCTCATTTTTTCTCCTCTGATACAAGTTCTGACATATAAGCCTTTGGATCTTCGCACTCCATAAATCCGCTCATTATACATGCGCCTTTAGCACCTGCAGCCTGAACCTTCTCTATATTCTCAGCGTTTATTCCTCCTATGGCATATACAGGTATCGAAACGGCTCTGCATATCTCCTTTAGAAATCCCAGGCCTCTCCCGGGAGTACCGCTTTTGCACTTTGTATCGAATATATGCCCTGCCGTTATATATCCGCATCCAAGACGTTCAGCTTCTATCGCGTCTTCGATACAGTGACATGAAGCCCCCACGATTTTAAACCTCGATATCTCATCAGGCGTCATTCTGAGAAGGCCTGACATTGGGATATGCAGAGCATCAGCCGAAACGGCATCTGCAGCTTTTACAAATCCGTGCAGTACACAAAGAACATTTTTATCATTGCATATAGCTGACACTTTCTGAAACAGAGCCACATATTCATCTTCAGTCATATCCTTTTCTCTTAATATTATCCCTGCAGGCCCGCATGCGGCTATCGCAGCTATCCTTTCCAGAAAATCCCCTCGGCACAATCTGCTGTCAGTAACACACAATATATCAAACATACAGATAATCATTCAGCACGGGCTGCAGCCCTTCATCGGAAATGTCCTTATACATCTCCTCAAGGCTTCTGCTGTCATCTATCTCAAACTGCTCATCACCTTCCCGCCCGTCGCTCTCCTTTCCTGTATATTTGCTCTCATGATCTCCTATCCCTGTTGAAACACCGGCTGATACCTTAGTTGCTGCAATTTTCACTATCCCGTTCCTGAAGGATCCGCTTTCTCTTGATGATACAGTGATACCTGCAAAAGGAAGGAATATCCTGTAAGCGCATATTATCTGGCAAAGCTGTTTTTCATGCACATCAAGAGGGTTTATCTTATCATTGTTGACTATCGGCCTCAGTCTCGGACATGACAGAGATATCTCCGCATATGGATATTTTCTCTGAAGATAATAAGCGTGCAAAGCGGTGGCCAAAGCATCCTTCCTGAAGTCAGAAAGCCCCAGCAGTGCAGAAAACGCAACGCCTCTCATCCCGCCCATCAAAGCTCTTTCCTGTGCCTCGAACCTGTAAGGCCACACTCTTTTATGTCCGAAAAGATGCAGAGTCTCATATTTGTCAGGATCATATGTCTCCTGGAACACTGTGACATAATCAGCTCCGCATTCATGGAGATACCTGTATTCTTCCGTATTGACAGGATATATTTCAAGTCCGATCATTCTAAAATACTTTCGTGCCAGTTTGCATGCTTCTCCTATATATCCGACATCGCTCATGCTTCTGCTTTCTCCGGTAAGAATCAAAATCTCCTCCATACCTGAATCGGCTATTATCTTCATCTCATGTTCTATCTGTTCAGGAGTCAGTCTCATCCTTTTTATATCATTGTAACAGTTAAAACCGCAGTACACGCAGTAGTTTTCACAATAATTTGCTATATACAGAGGTGTGAACATATATACGCTGTTGCCGAAATGTTTTCCCGTTTCTTCCCTGGCTCTTTGCGCCATATCTTCTAAAAACGGTTCTGCGGCAGGTGATAAAAGGGCTTTGAAATCCTCAAGTGTACACGTTTCATGCGACAGAGCGGCACTGACATCTTCAGCTGTGTATGTGTCATAATCATACATCTGCATCTGCTCCATGACTTTCTCTCTTATATCAGAATTTATCTGTTCCATTCCCGGCATATATTCCATATGATCTTTTCTGCAGGAAGGGTCATTTTCCAGTCTGTGTTTTTTTTTCAGCGCTTCTTCAGAAAGGTGCTCCGAATCAACAAAAAAATCATTTTTCATATGTTGCCCTCCTTTCATTAATTTCTGAGAAATCCTGTCAATGGATCAGATGCCTCTGCTCCACGTACAAGAACTCTTCCCAGCCCCGAAAGATACGCCTCTCTTCCGGCTGCTATAGCATTACGGAAAGCTGAAGCCATCAACGTAAGATCACCTGCAGTAGCAAGGGCTGTATTGGCCATTATGGCATCGACTCCCATTTCCATTGCCTCACATGCCTGTGACGGCCTTCCTATCCCTGCGTCCACTATTATCGGCAGATCTATTTCGTCAACCAATATTCTGATAAATTCCTTCGTTGCCAGACCTTTATTTGACCCTATAGGTGATGCAAGCGGCATTATGCTGGCAGCTCCGGCATCGACAAGATCCCTTGCCGTATTAAGGTCAGGATACATGTAAGGCATGACTATGAAACCCTCTTTTGCCAATATTTCAGTTGCCTTTACAGTTTCCTGATTGTCAGGCAGAAGATACTTAGTATCTCTCATTATTTCTATTTTTACAAAATTTCCGCAGCCCAGCTCTCTTGCAAGACGAGCTATGCGGATCGCCTCATCTGCGTCTCGGGCCCCTGATGTGTTAGGCAGAAGTGTGATACCATCAGGGATATGATCCAGGATATTTTCATCTTCCTTTGTATTGGCACGTCTTACTGCCAACGTTATCATCTCTGCCCCTGCACCCTTTATTGCCGCATCTATAAGTTCCAGAGAATACTTTCCGGAACCCAGTATGAATCTGGAATCAAATTCATGCCCGCCTATTATCAACTTGTCATTTCTTGTCATTTTCATTCCTTCTTTCTTCACTATATGATCAATTGTAAGTCTTTAAACATCATCTACAGGTCGGTTTCTCCTGCTATGATCTGTAAAACAGCATTAGCCTGATGCGCTGCACAAACTGTAACTCTTGGTGCAAAAAGGCCTTTCCCACATGATATTATATCGCTCTGCTGATCACCGCAGATATAAAATCTCCCGGTTATCTTTTCAGTCACTATATCATTGGCTGAAGATATACCTGCCATACCTGATCCGGCGATCAGGTACTTTTCCGGCATACTGCAGAGAACAATATCTGCAAGCATGGCCTTTTCTTCAGCAGAATCAAAAGCTTCACATATTATCCCGTCATCCTCAAGCAGTTCTTCAGCATTGCTTTCCGTTATCTTTACAGTATCCGTGTCTATCCTGATATAAGGTGATATCTTCCGGAGCGTATCTTTCAAAGCCTCCGTCTTATAAAGTCCTATCTGATCCAGCATATACTGCTGTCTGTTTATATTAGAAATTTCAACCATATCAAAATCTATCAGATGCAGCCTTCCGATACCTGATCTGGCTAGCATTACAGCTATATTTGATCCCAGTCCTCCTAATCCGCACACCGCAACAGATGCTGACGAGATTTTTTCTTGCAGCTCAGCGCCATGCCTCAAACAGAGCGCATCGTATATCTCTTCTCTTGAAGGCATATATGCCGTCAAATCAGCCACCCCCCACAAAATTCACTATCTCCACTGTGTCTCCCTCTTCGAATACCTCATCGATACGCTCTGCCGCAACACCTGCTCTCGGAAGCATGATGGACATG
>CALCKF010000099.1 GCA_937966095.1 uncultured Eubacterium sp. | reverse complement strand
AGATTGCCTGGGAAAAGATATCCTGAATGCCACAGGTGCAGGAGCTGCAGGTGGCCTGGGCGGAGGCACAATAGCATTTTTGAATGGAAAGCTTAATAACGGACTTGATATCATAGCAGAGATATCGGATCTGGAAGGAAAAATGGATGGAGCAGATCTGGTTTTTACAGGAGAAGGTAAATGTGACAGCCAGACGCTGGGAGGAAAAACTCCCTTTGGAGTAGCCAGAATAGCTCACAGAAAGAATATACCGACTATAATAATAGCGGGAACTGTAGGAAACGGTATCGATCCGATATTCAAACTGGGCGTAGAAGGAATATATGAAATCAGGAAGGATGGTATGACTCTGGAATATGCTCAGGATAATGCCAGCCGACTTGTTGCAGAGACATCTGAAAAAGCATACAGGACTTTTTTGGATAAGCATTATGAAAATGCAGGGGCGTGATCTGCAGCTGCTCAGCCGAAAAGATCTTCACGACCCTGATATTCGCTTTTTATGATCTCAAACATTTCCTCGGGTGTTTCATGACACCCGTTTTTGATCCAGATCTTTATTATCCTTGTGAGCCCGCCTTTAAAAAACTCCATATGATATTCGATAAATCTGTTTTGAAAATGCTTACCGGCAAGCTCAGTATCATAGGCAATTATTTTATAGTTATCATCATATCCAAGCTTAAAATATGTTCTGTAGAAAAGCTGGTTTTCTTTTATGTGACGGAACAGCTTGAGGTAATCGTTGCTGTTGAATCCCGAAGTGATCTCATCATGGTACAAATCAGAAAGGCTGTTTTCCAGTTTGTCGCGGATCGAGTCCGCTAATCCGTATATATCAGAATAATTGGCATAGAATGTAGTGCGGTTCAGACCTGCGCGCTTACATATATCAGATACTTTTATATCACTCAGTTCTTTTGTCTGAATCAGATCTATAAATACCTTTTCTATCTTGCTGATGGATTCACGTTTTCGTCTATTGTTAGGTGTATTCATATAAAAAACTCCTTTTATCTCAACACTTGTTGGAAAATTGATGATTGTTTTACCACATACTGAAAATTATAATATATACAGATAAAAACAACAACAGTTGATTTAATAAGATTAAAGGAGGAAGTTACGATGAGGAAAAGCAGTTTGGCAGCCATGATGCTGGGCACATTCAGTGGAGTGTTATTTGCCTTGGGAATGTGTATGGTTCTTGTTACTGAATGGGGTTATTTCAGACCAGGAATAGTTTTTACAGGTGCAGGTATTGTTCTTGGGATCGTCAGTGCAGCTTTATGGCGTAAAATGGAAAACAAGCAGTTGTTTAAGATTTCCGGAAGGAAAGTCGTGACGATTGCGGTAGGTATAGCGGGAGCTCTGGCTCTTGGTATCGGTATGTGCTTCAGCATGGTATGGAGCCAGATGATACCGGGAATACTGATAGGACTTGCCGGTATATTGATGATACTTTTGACGATTCCGCTGATAAAAGGGATAGAAAGCTGATGACAGGAAAGGAGTGAGGAACATGGCAAAATCAAAACTGATAAAAGCCAATGAGAAGATCGCAGAAAAGGTCGTAAATGTTTATGAAAAAATCGAGGACAGATTCGTGGATAATTATCTTACGAAAGAAGGAGAAACGATAGAGGAAGCAAAAGACAGATTGAAGAATGAAATATCAAAGTCTGATTATTGATATGAATGACTTGAAAAATATTTGGAAAAGCCAATATAGGGCATCAGGAGATGTACATCTTCAGATGCCCTATATTTCAGTATTTCATGAGTTTGTACATAGCCTCTTTAAGACCGTCAATCGAAAGCCTGAACATTGGAAAGATCTTTTCTATTTCTATGAATGATTCAGGCATCCATGCGGCATTTTCTTCACGTTCCTGAGGATGGAGCCATATTGAATGCCGGTACTTTTCGCTGAATCTTCGGAACCACGTCAGTCCGTCAGGATCAAGGTCATCAAGGCTTCCGTACGGGCCTCCTGTCAATTCGTGTATAGCCATATCGGCATCTCCGACAAAGATAACTTTGTAGTCATTTGTTATATTCTTCAATACCCATTCTGTATTTACAGTGTTGAGTGTGTCTATTGAAGGGTCTTCATAAAGTCTGTTCTCAAGACAATTGTGAAAATAGTATATCTTAAGATCAGAAAATGTATTGGCTTTGTGCAGAGACTGGAAAAGCAGGCTGCAAAGCTGTTCATAAGGGCGCATGGAACCTCCCGAATCTATAAGAAGCATCAGCTTAAGACGGTTTTTCCTGGGCGGCTGCATCTGTATATCAAGAATACCACCCCTTCTGCAAGTACTCTCTATTGTGCCATGTATGTCCAGTTCCTCCTCGTTTACGTCAAGCTTCCGGGATAATTCCCGCAGAAGACGGAATGCCATTTGGAACTGTCTTGATTCTATTGTGCAGTCGGTTCTCCAGTCTCTAAACCTGCGTGAACCTTGCGCATGGATGACAGATCTTCCTCCGGATCCCTGGATCATGGATCCGCTGATACCTCCGGGACCGGCTCCCGCTGAAGAAATACTGCTGTATATTGAAGAACCTGTATCCATATATGTACCTGATCCGGATTCAGCTTCAGAGATGTCAAGACGCATTTCAAGGGCTTTTTTTATTGCCTGGAATTCAAGGTCGTTTTTCTTCAAATATGTTTTAAAGACACTGTGCGCCGCTTCAGGATCCTGCAGAAGTTCACTGAAGCTTTTTTTCAGTTCACCCGAATCGCAGTTTTTAAAATAGCTGCAGAACAGCTCATCAAAACGGTCCAGATCAGACTCTGTCTTTACAATAAGCGTCCGGCACAGTATGTAAAAACCTTTTATTGTCTGCCCGTGTAATCCCATATCCAGGCCATCCATGAGTGAAAGCCAGTCATGGAGAGACACCTTCAGGCCGCCTGTTCGCAGAAAGAGCATAAAATCGAGAAACATTACCTGAGCCCCCCGGAAGTTTTTCTGACCGTTTTCATATCCTCATCCTTTTTAAGTATAAAATTCATAAGAGGCAGATCCTGCCTTATATCATCCAGAGGTATCCCGCTAAGTCTCAAAGCACTGATCCAGTCGAGAAGCTCGCTGGTACTTGGCTTTTTCTTAAGCTCAAAGTAGTCGCGTACATAAAAGAAGGTGTCTATGACCTGTTCTGCGAGATCGGTCTCTATATCAGGATAATGGGCCAGTATTATATCATGCATCAGTTCTTTATCGGGGAATTCGATAAAATGGAAGGCACATCGCCGCAAAAAAGCATCAGGAAGCTCTTTTTCGGCATTTGATGTTATTATGACGATAGGGGGATGGTTTGCCTTGATAGTTTCGTCGGTTTCCGGTATGTAAAATTCCATCCGGTCAAGCTCCCATAACAGGTCGTTTGGGAATTCAAGGTCTGCCTTATCTATTTCGTCGATGAGGAGCACACACTGCTCTTCGGCGGTGAAAGCTTCTCCGATTTTACCCATCTTGATGTATCTTTTGATGTCTTCCACACCTTCATTACCGAGCTCGCTGTCATAAAGACGACGTACAATATCGTACTGGTAAAGTCCGTCCTGTGCTTTAGTGGTGGATTTGATGCTCCAGACGATCAACTGCTTGTCCAGAGCTTTGGCTATCGATTCAGCCAGAGCTGTTTTGCCGGTTCCAGGTTCACCTTTTACCAGCAATGGTTTATTCATCTTTATAGCTATATTTATTGTCAACATCAGCTCATCATTGATGATATAATCATCTGTACCCCTGAATCGGAAAATATTTTTGTCCATGTTATCTGCTCCTTATTTTAGTATTACTGAAATAAAATTTTATCATGGATCTGATGTCGGAGCAATGCGAATATAGCATAGGTGATATATTAACGGCAATAGATAATATTCATTATAAGAATATCACATCATGAATTATAACTATTGGCTAAAATTCCTATAAAGATGTATCATGTATATGAAATAAATGCACCGGAAAAGAAAGGTGAGGGTGAATAAGATGAAAGAAAGATTATCATTAGTACAGGAATGGGATAAGACTTTTGAAAAATCGGATAAAGTGGATCATTGCAAGGTGACTTTTGTAAACCGCTATGGGATAACACTTGCAGCTGATATGTATGTACCGAAAGAGAGCTTGGATAAAATGTCGGCTATCGCAGTTTGCGGTCCGTTCGGTGCGGTGAAGGAACAGTGCTCGGGTCTTTATGCTCAGATAATGGCAGAAAGAGGATTTTTGACGATAGCATTTGACCCTTCATTTACGGGAGAAAGCGGAGGCAGCCCTCGTTATATGGCATCACCTGATATCAATACCGAAGATTTTCAGGCAGCTGTGGATTTTCTTTCATCTCTGGAAAGTGCCGATCCTGAAAGGATAGGGATCATTGGAATATGCGGCTGGGGAGGAATGGCCCTGAATGCGGCAGCCATTGATACCAGGATAAAAGCGACGGTAGCCTCTACGATGTATGATATGGCTCGTGTGAATGCAAATGGATATTTCGATGAAGCCGATTCTGAAGAGGCAAGATATGAGATGAAGAAAAAACTTAATGAAGCGAGGTCCGAGGAATATAAGACAGGTGAATACAGCAGAGCCGGCGGATGCCTGACGCTCCCGGTGCCTGAGGATGTGCCTTTCTTTGTAAAGGATTACAGTGAATACTATAAGGGCAGAGCCTACCATTCCAGAAGCCTTAATTCCAATGAAGGCTGGAATACAATAGGATGCATGTCATTTATCAATCAGCCTATACTGGAATACAGCAATGAGATAAGGAGTGCTGTTCTTATTGTCCATGGTGATAAAGCTCATTCATGTTATTTCGGAAAGGATGCATATAATAATATGGTGAAAGACAGTAAATATACTGACAACAAAAAACTGCTTCTCATTCCGGGAGCAGTGCATACAGATCTTTATGACAATCTGGATGTCATACCGTTTGATGAGATAGAGTCGTTTTTCACAAAATATCTTGGAAGATAAGTGTTATGAAAAAATTTTTATGTTTTATTATAATGTTCATGTTGATATCTCTTCTGTTTTCGTGTAATAGCAGGCCGGAGAGTGGCCGGCAGATGGATGATGCAGGGATTTCAGCAGGCAGTGAAGAGGTTTCCGGAAAAGAGGACAGTATAAATACAGGAGAAGAAATGATTTTCAAGATCGACGGAGTGGTTATACCGGTTATATGGGAAGATAACGATACCGTATCAGAACTCAGAGAACAGGTGCTTACAGAAGATATCACAGTTGATATGTCCATGTACGGAGGTAATGAGCAGGTAGGCTCTCTGGGAAGGGAATATATAAGAAATGATAAGCAGATGACTGCAGAAAATGGAGATATTGTCCTATACGACGGAGATCATATCGTGGTGTTTTACGGATCAAATTCCTGGTCTTATACACGGCTGGGAAAAATAGATCTGTCTGAAAGAGAGGTAACAGAGCTGATCGGCAGCGGAGCTGTAACTGTTAGCATAAGCAAAAATCAGTAAAGAAAACATTTTCCTGCATATGGCTGATGATACGTGGGTCTTACAGCTGCAGGATAATTATGCAATAACGGATGAAAGATTTTGATGTAAAAAGTGAAAAGATAATATTTTTTGATTCGAAGATCATTTAACATTTACAGCAGGAGAGTGTATTTGTTATAATATCAGGGTAAGTGATATTGAGGATTTGTTTATGAATGAAGTGATCAAACGAGTCTGCAGAATAGGTGACAGGGCCTCTCTGACAAAGACGATAACAATGCAGGATGTTGTAAGCTTTGCAGAGCTTACAATGGACGATAACGGCATACATATGGATCAGGAGCTGTCGAAGCGCGGCATGTTCAGAAGGCCTGTAGTGCATGGAGTGTTTGTCGGCAGCCTGATATCATCTGTGATGGGGACAAAGCTCCCGGGACACGGAACGGTGCTTCAGGAACAGAGTATCCAATATCTAAATCCCGTTTATCCAGGAGATGTCATTACGGCAGAGGTCGTTCTGACAGCGGTGGATGAACATGAAAAATATTATGTGGCAACGCTGGAAGGCATATGCCGTAACCAGGATCAGATAGAAGTGGTAAAGGCAACCAGCCGTCAGCTTATGTTAAAAAGATTTTTTGAGGTGAGAAAATGACAAATTTAGAAAAGTACGATTACGCATTTACATCAAATTTCAGGATTCCAAAAGAAGATCTCCCGGGTCTGGAATACCAGGGGATATTTCAGTGGGATTCAGTAGGACACATGGATCTGATAGCAGATATAGAAGCTGCATATGGTATCCAGATGGATACAAAGGATGTGCTGGACCTTGCTTCATATGAGAAGGGTATAAAGATTTTATCCGAAAATTACGGTGTGAATTTTGACGAATAGGTTTCCTGACGAGGCGCGGCAGTGGTGATATATATTCCGTCAGATAAAATCGGTTGCAATTCATATCTTATAGAAGAAGATGGATATGTGATAATTATCGATCCCGGACAGGGAGACAGACTTATGCAGGAGCTGGAACGCAGGGGCTGCATACCTGAGTATATCTTCCTTACACATGAACATTTTGATCATATAGAAAATCTCGAAACAGTACGCGGGAAATATAAAGTACCTGTAGTGGCTTCAAAAATATGCAGTAATAACATACAGGATGCTGCGGCTAATCTGTCCGGTATTGCTGATCTGCTGACTTATTATAAAACAGGTGAGATCCCGGAAAAACGGACAAAGAGATTTACCTGCAGCAAAGCAGATATAACATATGATGAGAAATTTTATTTGAAGTGGCGCGGACATGAGTTCGATTTCAGGAGAGCACCTGGTCATTCTGCGGGAAGTGTGGTTATTACCATGGACAGAGACAGTGTGTTTACCGGAGACTACATCATAGCGGGAAAGGAAGAAGTATTGCGCCTCAAAGGCGGCAGCGAAGAGGATTTCAAAAGATATACCAAGCCTATGCTGGATCTTATACCGGAGGGGACTAATATATATCCGGGACATGGACCGGCATATGTGAAAGGCAGGGACAATGTAAATGGATCGTGAGACCTATTTAAAAAAAAGGCCTTTTGAACTGTTGCAGGCAGAAAAGGAGACCTTTTACAATCAGGAAATGAAGAGATTGACGGAGCATCATCGTAAGACCTGTAAGGCTTACGATGATATTTGTAATGGGCTTGGGCAGGATGGACCGTATCTGCCGGTAGCTCTTTTTAAGGATCTTGAGCTGAGAAGCGTACCGGAAGATAAAGTTTCGCGTCAGGTCACATCCTCCGGGACGACAGGTCAGAGGGTATCCAGGATATTTCTGGATGCAGAGACTTCGGCGGCCCAGCAGCGGGCCCTCTGTATGATAACTGGTGATTTCATCGGAGGAAGACGTATCCCTATGCTCATTATAGATTCGCCTGATGTCCTGCGCGACAGGAAGAAATTTTCGGCAAGGGGAGCCGGTGTCTTCGGATTTTCGATGATGGCATCAAAACGTTATTATGCCCTTGATAAAGATATGAATCTCGACTGGGAATCGATAGAAGAATTTCAGGAAATTGCAAAGGAGGGATCTTCGTTTGCTTTCGGATTCACCTATATGATATGGGAATATTTTTATAAGGCAATCAGGGATTCAGGAAGGACACTGGATCTTGGCGGGTGCTATCTTATCCATGGAGGAGGCTGGAAAAAGCTCCAGAGCAGCAGCGTATCGGATGAAGTGTTCAAGGATGGACTGAAAAAGGTCTGCGGTATCGAAAAAGTCAGTGATTATTACGGTATGGCCGAGCAGACGGGGAGCATCTTCATGCAGTGTCAGGAAGGTCATCTGCATGCCAGCATCTATTCTGATATATCAATACTCAGGCCGGAGGACTTTACGCCATGCGATAACGGGGAATGGGGACTTGTAGCAGTAGAGTCTCTGCTGCCGGGATCGTATCCGGGCCACAGGCTGCTGACAGAGGACAGAGGCAGGATACTGGGAGAAGACGACTGTCCGTGCGGAAGAAAAGGAAAATATTTTGAACTTGGAGGAAGGATCGCGAAAGCGGAGATACGCGGATGCAGTGATACCTTTGCCGCTGATGATACTCCGGGCAGAGGATGTCAGGATGGGACTATACAGGCGGCATCATCGTCAGAGGATATCAAACTGCTGGCAGGCAGTTATCCGCCTGAAAAAAAGACATGGAAGATATTTGACCCTAAGGTCAAGGAGTTTTTATCCGCATTATCTGAGCTGCTGATGAAAGATCCTTATTACCGCAGATATCCGGAAATATATGCTCTTGGATTCTGGTGCAGGAAAGCTCATATAGAAAAACTGGAGGACAGACAGCATATGACAGGCGAAGGACGGGGAAAAGGACTTGTCCTGCATATAGCCCCGTCAAATATGCCGGTAATGTTCGCTTATTCATGGATAACATCTCTGATGGCAGGCAACAGCAATATAGTAAGGCTCTCGCAGCGGGAAAACGAAGTCGGCAGTATCGTTCTTGAAGGTATACGGAAAGTATTGAACATGCCGGAGTTCGATGAGATTCGCATGTCTAATGCATTCGTTTCATTTCCGAGAGGACATAAGGTTCTGGAAGAGATATCCGGAAGGGCTGAAGCGAGGATAGTGTGGGGAGGCGACGAGACTGTACGCCATATATGCAGTATCCCGGGATCGGATGACTGTACGGATCTGACATTTCCGGACAAATATTCAATAGCTCTGATGGATCCGGACGATATAGGAAAGCTTGGAGAAAAAGAACTGAGGCATCTTGCCCATCTGTTCTATAATGATACATACGGGGCAGATCAGAACGCATGCTCCAGTCCGAAGACTGTATTCTGGCTTAAAGGCCGCGAAGATGCTGTATATGAAATAAAGGATAAATGGTGGAATGCTGTTGCGGAAGAAGCGAAAAACTACGATCTGCAGCCATGGATGGCTACTGAGAAGTACCGTATGCTGTGCCGGACCTACGCATTGCATCCTTTGCTGGATACAGTGAAAAGATGGGGAAACAGACTGTATGTGATCCCGCAGAGAAAACCTGAGGCTGAACTTTCCGATATGCAGGCGGCCATGGGAATGTTTTATGAATGTGATATAGAAAGAATTGAAGATATTTACCCGCTTCTCGGAGAAAAGATACAGACTGTAGTCAGCAGCGGGGACAACCAGGAGCAGATTTACCGCCAGATACGCGAAGCAGGATGTGCCGGCATAGATCGTGTAGTGAGCATCGGTGAGGCTCTGGATTTTGATACTGTTTGGGATCGCAAGGATATGATCTATATGCTGTCAAGTTAAGCAGTATTTTAATGACAGCAGGAAAGAGATGCGAAAATGTATTTTTTTGATAAGAACAAAGCATTTGAAGACAGGATAATATGTATTGATGAAGACAGGAATGAGTATACATATCGTCAGATATGGGATATGGGAGATGATCTGACTGACGGTATGGAGAGCCGCAGTCTGGCATTTCTGAGGTGCAGCAATGATGTGGAGAGCCTTAGCAGGTATCTGGCTCTTTTGAGAAAGCGATGTCCGGTGATACTGATAGGTAAGCAGCTGGATGATGAGCTGGCCGACAGATTGCATGCAGCATATGATGGAGCGGATAACATACATCCGGATCTGGGACTTCTGCTGTCAACTTCAGGCAGCACGGGAGAGCAGAAGCTGGTAAGGCTCAGCTATGACAATCTTCAGGCGAACTGTGATTCCATAGTGGAATACCTGGAACTGACGGAGCATGAGCGACCGATAACAACTCTCCCGATGGAATATACTTACGGTCTGTCAGTGATCCACAGTCACATAGCAGTGGGAGCTTCTATAGTTCTGACGAATAAAACTCTGTTTGAGCCTGACTTCTGGGATATGGCAAAGGAATTGAAGGTGACATCGATAGCGGGTGTACCGTATACATATGAGATGCTTGACAGGCTGCATATAGACAGGATGGATCTGCCCGCTTTAACGACTCTGACTCAGGCAGGGGGACATCTTAAAGCTGAACTGCAGGAAAAGATCGCTGTATGGGCAAGGAACACAGGTCGCAGATTCTTTGTCATGTATGGACAGACAGAGGCGACTGCACGCATGAGCTATGTGCCTCCTGAGCGGTGTCTTGATAAACCGGGCAGCATAGGTATACCGGTGCCGGGAGGACGGCTGGAGCTGGGCAGCGACGGAGAACTGATATATTACGGGCGCAATGTATCTATGGGATACGCTCTGTGCAGGGAGGATCTTGCCAAGGGAGACGAGAATCACGGCAGGCTTGCCACCGGAGATATAGCTTATAAAGATGAAGAGGGATATTTTTATATATCCGGCAGAAAAAAACGGTTCATAAAGCTTTTCGGCAAGAGGATAAGTCTGGATCAGCTGCAGGACAGTCTCCAGGAGATTTTTGAGACTCCGGATATAGTATGTACAGGTGATGACGATAAAGGCGTCACAGTATGGTATGCCGGTGATGTTACTGATGACAGGAGAGAAGAGATAAACAGAGTGTTTCTGGAAAAATGGGGAATCAGGGAAAACAAGGTCACAGTTATAAAAATAGACAAGATACCCCGAAACACATCGGGAAAAATATTATACAAGGATCTCAAATAAGAAAAGGGGTCCTGAAAAAGGATGGTAAAATGCAGTACAGGAAATTCAGAACGGCAGATAAGGAAACCTCATTGCTGGGCCTCGGTGTTATGAGGCTTGTACAGGATGAGAACGGCAATATAGATCAGCAGGGGGCGGTAGAGCTTATACGATATGCGATAGACCGCGGTATAAATTATATAGATACGGCATACACATATCACGGCGGATGCAGTGAAAAGCTGATAGGAAAAGCTCTCAGGGACGGATACAGGGAAAGAGTGATCCTGGCTGACAAGATGCCCATATGGCTTGCCAATACAGAAGAGGATGTGGAGAGATATTTCAAAGAACAGCTCCGGCGTCTTGATGTAGAGTATATTGACATGTATCTGGTGCATAACATAATACCTTCAAACTGGAAGAAGACAAAGGAGCTTAATGTGCTGCCTTTTCTTGAAAGGATGAGAGCTCAGGGAAAAATAAAGCATATAGGCTTTTCCTTTCACGGAGATCTTGATCTGTTCATGGAGGTAATAGATGCCTATCCATGGGAGTTCTGCCAGATACAGCTGAATTATCTCGATAAGGATGAGCAGGCCACTTTGAAGGGATTGGAGTATGCCCGTGAGCGTGGTATAGATGTGATAGTTATGGAACCTCTGAAGGGAGGTCGTATTACCGATAAGATACCTCCGTCAGTCCAGCAGATCTGGGACAGGGCAAAAGCATCAGGCAAGGCTCCGCAGGACAGGTCTCCGGCAGAGTGGGCTTTCAGATGGGCAGCAAGCCAGCCGGGAGTGTCGCTAATTCTCAGCGGGATGAATTCTTATGAGCAGATAGATGAGAATACAACGATATTCTCAAAAGATGATATCTCGCAGATGAGCAGTACAGAGCAGGCTGTACTGGATGAAGTTGCAGCCGAATATAACAGACGGATAAAATATCAGTGCACGGGATGCGAATACTGCATGCCATGTCAGAAGAAGATCGGTATACCTGATGTTATAGAGTATCTGAACAACTGGTATGCATTTGATCAGAATCCCAGCACGAAGACGGAATATATAACATGGTTAGATGAGGGCGAGCATGCATCTGACTGCATTCACTGCAGGAAATGTGAGGAAAAATGTCCGCAGAGGCTGCCGATATCCGAGATAATGACTGAAGCCTCAGAAGTGTTCGGGAAGTAGGGGGAAGATATGTATATTATTTTAGCTGTACTTCTTGCTGTCTGCATTCTTATTTCTGCAGGCATCAAAACCGGGAAAAGCAAAAGCAAAAAGCCTGTTTCCAAGAAGAGATCCGGTGAAACCGAGGCTATATCCGATGAAGATATGCTGGCAGCGGCTCTTTGGGATGATGATATGGATATATTGAAATAAATAAAAATGACAGGACGCGCCGTGCAGATAAGCATGGTGCTTTTTGTATATTTATAAATCCACAGATCTGCCTGAGCATTGAATTTCAGAGGCGCTTCATTTATAATGATGATTGATCAGAGGACAATATATTCAGAAAGGTCGGGAATATAAAATGGATGATAGGAAACGTGACACTGTATTGTATTGGCATAAGTTGGAACATTTCTATCCATTAATCAAAAACGTCAAAGCATCGAAAATTTTGAATGTGAGATTGAGACGTGGGCGAAAGAAAATAAAAGCGTTGTCCCGGATGAACAATATCTTTCAGATTTTGTCAATGCAGACTGCGAGGAAATACATAAAAAAGCGCAGGAGACTTCTCCATGGAACGGGAAGGAACTGATCGAAATAAGAGAAAGGCTTTTTCTGGAGGCAATGCAGTTACATCATGCATTTGTGGAAAATTCTTCATTCATGCGAACCCAGTTGGATTTTTTCGGAAAAATGATGCGGGGAAAACTTGCAGCAGATAAGGAGCGACTGCTTGGCAGTGCATTGATTCAGAGCTTTCAGCTTATGGTTCCGGTTATTTCCACTACCTTTGCATCGGTGGGAAGTTTCCTGAGGAATGTGGGAAAAGAAACGTTTGGTCTTTTGCTGGTTGATGAAGCAGGACAGGCATTGCCGCAGTCGGCTGTAGGCGCCATATGGCGATCGGAAAAGTGTATTATTGTAGGTGATCCCTTGCAGATTGAGCCGGTTATAACAATTCACGACAAGACTATCCGATTCCTGAAGGATGTATTTCATCAGAGCGATTTTATAGCATCCAAAAATACAAGCGTGCAGAGTCTTGCAGACTATTGCAATCCATATGGTGGAAAAAGAATATATGGTGAGGAAGAATTATGGATCGGAGCGCCTCTTCTGATTCATGGACGTTGTCAGAAAACTGTTTTTGATATTTCCAATGAGATTGCTTATAACAATAAAATGATATATGGTACGAAAGACAGTGAGCGGGCGGTTTGCGAATGGATCAATGTACAGGGAGACGCGGAGGCTGGGCATTTTGTACTAAGGCAGGCAGAGCATGTTTTACAGATGGTTGTAAGGTCGTTTCATACAGCTGGAGATATAACAGAGATGCCATCTTTATTTGTAATTACACCGTTTCGCAGTGTGAAAGCAGGGCTTGTACGATATTTTACCGAGAAAGATCGACTGATTGATAGTTTGAATGCCGGAGATGATAAAAAGAAAAGGAAAATCGTTAACAGATGGGTCTATTCCAACATCGGAACAATCCATACATTTCAGGGCAAAGAAGCACAAACGGTTATTATTTGTCTGGGAGTGGACTCTGGAGATAAGGGATATGGTGCCATACAGTGGGCCAGTGAACGGCCTAATATTTTAAATGTTGCCGCTACACGTGCGAAAGAACAGCTGTATATAGTTGGAGATGCAGAAAAGTGGGGACATTGCGGCTGCTTTAAAACAGCTTATGATATTATCAAAAAAGCTGCGAAGTGAGTGACTATGTATAGATAAAATGTGTGATAAGAACCGGATTTCAATTGTTTGTGAAGTTCGGTTTTTATTATGCAGGAAATAATCGATATTTCCGGAATAACAACAAAAGCACTTTGCAAAGTGCCGCACCGGATGGCGCGGAATGTGCAGACAGAAAGCTTTGATTTCGTCATATGCCATTGTGATCTATTGTTTCGACAGAATTCTAAAATTTAATTTTTATTTAACTGACTTTTCATTTACGGTCGGCGTTATACTTATTAGAAAGTACTTTCAAGAAAAACAGGAGGCAGACTTGGACAGAGATCTTTTCCTGATAAACAGAATCAGGCATGGAGATGAAGCGGCAATGGAGGAATTCGTGCTTAAATATTATCGGCAGATAGCGGATTACTGCAGATATCATACTTATGGAAAAGACGAAGCCGAAAGCGCTGCACAGGATACATTCGTGAAATTCTTTTCATCAGTGGCGGCGTATAGACACAGAGGAAAGGCACTCAATTATCTCTATAGGATTGCCGGAAACACTTGTACAGATATCAAGCGAAAAGAGATGCGAGAAGATGCTGTAAAAGATGCACTCATGAGAAAAGCTGCTTTGGCAGGACAGGATATCTGCGGACATGAGCACAGTATAGAGGCAGCAGAGATAAAGATTGATGTGGAAAGTGGTTTGGCAGCGCTTAGCCCTGAAATAAGAGAAACCGTGATGCTCTTTTATTTTCAGGACATGAAGATCAAAGATATAGCAGAAGCGACCGATGCCGGAGTTTCGCTTGTAAAGTACAGATTAAAAAGGGGTCGGGAACTATTGAAAAAATCTATTAGCGGAATGCAGAGTATACAGAGGAAGGAGGACAGATAATGAAACTGGGCCGGAAAAAAGACACCGAATTTGAAAATATGCTTCGCATATACAGCGAAATAATAAAATCCGGTGATAATACCGAGGAACTCAAAATGCATGAAAAGGCTGCAGAGATAACAGCCATACTTTCCAAAGCGGCATTCTTTGAAAGTGAGAAAAAAAGGCAGATATCATATTCGGAATTTATGGTTCAGCAAATCAGATATATCAGCAAATTATGGTGGCTGATGCAATTTGCTGTGATAGCAGGTATTTATGTATTTATAACCGCTGCAGATGGTACAGTGGATGTACAGAGAATACTTGGGGCAGCAGCTCCGCTGTTTGTGATATTTATGATGCCGGAGCTTTGGAAAAACCGTACTGCCCAAAGCATGGAGATGGAATCAGCATCATATTATTCACTGAGACAGGTGTATGCCGCAAGAATGACAGCATTTGCATTTGCGGATGGATTTATACTTACCGTGTTTGTTATAGCAGCTTTGACAAATGAAATAATAGGTGCAGAAGAAATTCTTATACAGTTTTTATTACCCATGATGGTCACGTGCTGCATATGTTTCCGTATGCTGTGCTCAAAGTCAATATCTTCGGAATCTGTGGCAATATTTCTTTCACTGATATGGACCGGTTTCTGGCTTGTTGTTGTCGTAAACAGCAAAGTATACGATATGATATCGATGCCTTTGTGGGCTGCTGCACTTACTGTTTCGATCATATATTTTGTGTATGTCGTAAGGAATGTATTGATGACCTGCGGAGAATATTGGGAAAATGACATGAGGGAGGATTTATGGAACTGATACTTGAAAAAATCACAAAGGATTTCGGCAGCGTTAGAGCTGTAGATAATCTGTCGTACAAAATGTCAAATGGTGTTTATGGGCTTTTAGGTGTGAATGGCGCTGGTAAGACCACAATGATGCGAATGATGTGCACTTTGCTGAAACCGACATCGGGGCATATAACGTGTGATGGGTGCGATATATTTGAGATGAAAGGAGAATATAGGAAATTGCTTGGTTATTTACCGCAGGATTTTGGGTTTTATCCTAATTTTACAGTCAGAGAATATCTGGAATATATAGCGTCAATAAAAGGAATACCTAAAACGGTCACACGCAGGGAGGTAGACAGAATGCTTGTGATGACAGGCATGGAAAAATATCAGTATCGCAAGATGAAAAAACTTTCCGGAGGAATGAAGCGCAGAGTTGGGATAGCACAGGCAGTTATAAATGATCCTCAAATACTTGTTATGGATGAACCTACAGCAGGACTTGATCCTCGTGAGCGGATACGTTTCAGAAATTTAATAAGTGAATTGGGAAAGGATAGGATAGTATTGCTTTCTACGCATATAGTATCTGATGTCGAATATGTAGCGGGAGAAATCCTTCTTATGGGAAGAGGCTGTTTGCTGCACGCGGGAACTGTGGGTAAGATTACAGGGGAAGTGGATCAGCGTGTGTGGACTGTGACAGCTCCTGCTGCCGATGTGGATAGTTTGGTATCAGGGAATACAGTTGTGAATATGAAAAATGAAGATAATATAGTGAGACTGCGGATGCTTTCAGCAGAAAGACCCTGCTCGTCAGCTGTGGAGGATAAGCTGAATCTTGAGGATGTGTTTCTCTATTATTTTGGCAGAAATGAGGGGGATAGCGATGATACGATTTGAGATAAAGAAAATTTTTTCAAAAAACAGTAATAAGATAGCATTAGCGGTGCTGGCAGTGATACTTGCGGTAATATGTATAATGACCTTGCGAAGTCCAGAAATATGGTATGTAAATGACAGCGGCGATACGGAAAAAGGAGTGACAGCGGCGCATAAACTCAGAGATGCTAAAGGGGAATGGGAGGGGCTGCTTACAGAAGAAAGATTGTCACAGGCAATAGCAGAGTTAAACAGGGTAAATGCAAGCCCTGAGGCAAAGTCTGAAGATATACGGCAAAATGACATAGCTTTCGGGCAGACACAGGGGCTGACCGATATCCGTGATATGCTGAACGAATCCTTCAGGGGGTTCGGACAGTATGATTATTATATAGCGGATTCTCTGACAGAAAAGGATGCGGCTGATTTTTATTCGAACAGGGCAGATGCACTTTCGGAATGGCTGTACGAAGGTGCCGGAGCATCACTTTATGCAAATGATGAGAAAGAATACATAAAGAAGCAGTATGATGATATTAAAACCCCATTTGATTATGAATGTGCGGATGGGTGGAAAATGCTGATCCAGTCTTCGCCTATGATACTTATGCTTATGGCATTTGTTATTATATTTCTTTCATCAGGCGTATTTCCAGGAGAATATACTCTGAGAGCTGATCCGGTATTGTTTGCTTCAAGATACGGACGTGACAAAGCTGTAAGATCAAAAATATGGGCAGGAGTAATAATGGTCAGTGTGATATATGCAGCTGTGATGCTGATATATACGGTATCATTGCTGATGCTGCTTGGAGCGGGAGGCGGAGGAAGCCCATTGCAGACATCATTTGGTATGTGGACAAGCATGTACAATATAAGCATTTCGGAGGCGTATGCACTGATAATTATTTGCGGATATATAGGAATACTATTCATATCAATGCTTGCAATGTTTATATCCGTGAAGACGCGATCAGCAGTTATTGCTGCGGTGATACCTTTTGCAGTAATGTTCTTGCCGCTTTATATTCCGGATGGTTCCCCGGGTATCGTAAAAAAGATATTTGCATTGATGCCTGACCAGACTCTGCAGGTGTCGCTTGCTGTCGGGAAATTTACAGTGTATGGCATAGGTGATGTGATGACAGGAGCTGTGAATATCCTGCCGGTATTATATGTGATCCTCATATGTATATGTATTCCTCTTATATATTTTTCTTACAGGAAGATTCCGGTAAAATAAATATATTGATTATTAGATTTTTTTGAATGGTAAATAATTATATTATTTAATATTTTGCCTGACCGGTTTTGCCGGTCAGGTTTTAAGCTGAATAAATCTAGCAAAGATTTACTGTCATTGGCACAAAAAGAAACAATTAAGAAAAGAGGATATACCGATCTGCCTTGTATAGTTGACTATTATAGACAGAATGGGTTGAGTAAAACAATTTCAAGCATTTTTACAAGTGATTTTGAAAAAATGGACTCTGAGGATTTATTACAATTCATTAAATTTGCTTTAGAAGCTGAACCTGCATTGCTATCAATAACTGGTAAAGGTCACCAATCCAGATCAAAATTAGATTAATACTATGAATGATATAGTACAAGGGCAAATCTGTTTTATATACTTTTTAGCTAATCAATGATAGAATAGAGTGCATTGGAGGATACCTGATGTGATAATACGAAAAATTGGTGAAGAAGAGATTACTGTTGCAATTAACCTTATTTGGGCAACATTTTTACAATTTGAAGCCCCTGACTATTCTGATGAAGGTGTTAAGTCATTCCAGGATTTTATTGAAAATGAAGATATTGTAGCTTCTCTGGAATTTTGGGGAGCCTATGAAAATGATGAGTTGAGAGGCGTAATCGCTACAAATGAAAATCGAAAGCACATTTGTTGTTTTTTTGTGAAATCCAAGTACCATAGACAAGGTATTGGACAAAAACTATGGGAGTACGTTTTGAATAACAGCAATCACTCGGTTTATACGGTTAATTCTTCTCCGTATGCGGTTCCTGTTTATCACAAACTGGGCTTTATTGATATGGATAGTGAGCAATTAGCCGATGGAATTAGATTTACTCCAATGAAATTTGAGAGGTACAGGGACAATGGAATACAGAATTGATGATAAAATGCTTAACGCTTCGGTATTTCTTACATTTGTAAACCAAATATGGCCGGGAGATTATGATATTGAAAAGACGCAAAATGCTTTATCTGAGACACTGAATATAACTGCCTATGATGAGAAAAAACTTGTGGGTTGCCTGCGTATTCTTTCAGACGGATATTTCTTCGGAACAATTACTGAGCTTCTTATACTTCCAGAGTATCAGAAGCAAGGGATCGGAAGCCAACTTCTCCAACTTGCCAAGGACAACACCCCCACCATATTATTTTTTGGTTCACAGCCGGGAATTGAAGCATTTTATGAAAAGAATGATTGTAAAAAAAGTTTACAGTCATATATCATAGAAAAAAATGATAGCTGAAATTTCAAGGAGTTATTGCAATGAAGATAGAGATTGAAAAGGATTTTCCTCAGTATTTTAAGCCAGCTTATCCGGAAGAATTTGAACTGTTCTCGCACTTTGAAGTAACGGCGGGAATACCAACCGTTCTCTTTGCTATCACAACTTGGAAAGAGAACGGAAAACCGAATGTATGCTTTCATTCGTGGAGCTGCTATCACGGAGATAAGACCGCATTTTTTACTGTCATGGGCAACTTATATCAGCATAACCACACCTATGCCAATATCCAAAGAGAAAAATGCTTTTGTATTAACTTTCTCCCGCTAAGCTGCTATGATAAGCTGGTAGATACCATTCGTCATAATGAATGGGACGATGATGAATTTGCAGCAGGAGGCTTTACGGTTTCCAATGCCAAAACAATTCACGCACCTGCAATCAACGAAGCGTTTATTACGATGGAATGTACCCTGAAAGAAATACAGGATTTAAGCGGTGCGGGGATTACGGCTATGGTGATCGGTCAGGTGCAGCATATCTCCGTGGAGGAAGCCTATGCACAAGGGTATGGATTGAGATATGGCAGGGACGGATTTATGCTGCTCGTGCCTGCGCCGCAGGACCTGATTACTGGAGAGCCAAATCAGTCGGCGATTGCCACTGTAAATATTGAGAAATATGACTGATTTAAGGGAAGTGGCGTGAAAAGAGTAACTGCTAATATAAAAACGCGGAACAGGACAGCACTATCTATGCAGTCAAGTCAGAAAGATCTGGAGGAACAAGATGGTTAATAAGAAGATCGTGAAATATTTTTATAAAGTGATTATTTCTGAAAATATGCTTGATAAACTGTCTGAGTATATATCGGAGGACTGCGCATTCAGAACAGGAGAAAAAATACTTTTGTGGGAGTGGACGGAATGAGACAGCACCTTATGGCTTTGAAAAAAACTATCCCGGCTATACCTTAAAAATTTTCCGTCAATATGAGGCGTATAACCTATGAAAGATATGATCGGATAATGTGGGGTAGACTGCGAAAAATGTTATGCATACATAGCGACTGTTAATTACGATCAGACTTTGAGAGAAAAAACAGCTAAGCTGTGGGCAGAGTTAAATAACGCCCCTATTCTGCCAGAACATATTAACTGTGAGGATTGCCGTATGAGTGGAACAAAAACGGTATTTTGCGGCAGACTGTGTGAGATTCGTAAGTGTGAATTAAATAAAGATGTTTCTACCTGTGGTGACTGTTCTGAATTAGAAACCTGCCCTACTATTCGGATGATCCTCGAAAATAATCCGTTTGCTTTGAAAAATTTGAAATTATAATATATAGATTTTAACAAAGTGAAATTTGTGTGGAGGTAAATTTATTTGAATGAGTATATTGTTAGTTTAGAACGAGAATTTTCTTTGGTAGAAAATGGTTTCAAATTGGAAGAAGATAGAGCCTTAAGTGATTATAAATCTTATAATAATGAATATATAAAAAGGTTGGCATTTTTAGCATTCAAATCTGCGGTGTATCAAGTAAGAATGTATGCTGTATTTCTTTTTGGGCATCTATCAGAAGATGATAATATTTTAGCCTTTATGAGAGATACAGTTTCTAAAGACGATAACTGGAGAGTACAGGAAATATTAGCAAAATCGTTTGATGAATTCTGTAAGAAGAAAGGATACGAAGAAGCCCTTCCAACGATTGATGAATGGCTGAAAAATAGCAATCCCAATACGCGAAGGGCAGTTACAGAAGGGCTAAGAATTTGGACGAATAGACCTTATTTCAAAGACAACCCTACGGAAGCGATTGAACGATTAGCTGATTTGAGAGAGGACTCCAGCGAATATGTTAGAAAGTCGGTAGGCAATGCTTTAAGGGATATAAGCAAAAAATACCCAGAGCTAATTAAAAACGAACTGGATAGTTGGAAATTGAAAAGTCAAGAAATCAATCAAGTATATAAATTGGCAAATAAATTTGTTAAGTAACAAATTTTAGTTTACGGAGGAAATACAATGCTTGAAAAGATACCATCTCAATCAACTATGACGGAATTGCTCGGACAATCACAGTTTGAAGTTTGGCAGGAGTTGTGTTTGGCTATTGATGAAAAATACGATATGGAACGGCTATGGAACTCGGGCGGTAAAAATTGGACTTATGAGTATAAGTATCGCAGAGGCGGCAAAACGCTTTGCAGCCTATACGCAAAAAGTAATTGCATCGGTTTTATGATCATATTCGGAAAAGATGAAAGAGCAAAATTTGGAGACATAAGAGATACGCTTTCTGACTCCGTTTGTAGATATTATGATGAAGCAACAACTTATCGTGACGGAAAATGGGTAATGTTTGAGCCGACTAATACTGAGCAATTCAGTGACTATATGAAACTATTGGCTATTAAGAGAAAACCGAATCGGAAATAACAGCACAGATTTACAGAGATAGTGAAAATGAAGTTGAAAAATCCTATTATTATGGATTTTGGAGCAAATAAGACACTAACAGGCGGTTTAGCCCTGCAAACTGTTGAAATATATAAAAAATTTATCGGCACAAATGACATTTCTTTTGGAGGCAACAACTTTGAGCTTTATTTTGAAGAAGATGATTTCGACAAGTTTTCTGAGAAGCTGAAAGAGTGCGATATTGAATATATTCATCCGATTATGGAACATTCTTTTTTTTGGGGGCAGAGAGTCATCCGATTTTATGATCCGGATAAGCATATTATCGAAGTCGGGGAGAATATGAAAGTCGTATGCAAGCGTTTCTTGGACAGCGGGAATGACGCCGGAACAGGTTGCAAATCGAATGGATGTACCTATAAAGTTTATAAATGCTTGTATGCGGTAAGGCTATTTTTTAATGGATAAGGAACGAGTAAGATATGAACTGCTCTATAAGAGAAATGCGAAAAGAAGAATATAGTCTGCTCGGTGACTTTTTGTACGAAGCAATTTATATTCCGGATGGTAAGGCTGCGCCGTCTAAATCAGTGATAACTTGTCCCGAATTGCAGTTATATATTTCAGACTTTGGAAACAGCAAACACGACAAGGCTTTGATTGCAGAGGTTGACGGAAATATTATAGGAGCAATATGGGCGAGAATTATGAACGACTACGGACATATTGATGAGAATACGCCTTCCCTTGCAATGTCCGTCCTTAAAGCGTACAGGGGTATGGGAATCGGAACTTCATTGCTCACGCATATGCTGTCAACGGAAAAAGCTGCTGATTATGCAAAGCTTTCTTTATCTGTTCAAAAGGATAATTATGCAGTGAAGCTATATCGAAAAGCGGGATTTACGACAGTTAGCGAGACGGACGAAGAATACATTATGATCGTTGACCTAAATTCTATTTGCAAAACGGAGGAAGAAGATGGCTTTTGATTACAAGAAAGAATACAAGGAATTTTATATGCCGAAGAACAAACCCGATATTATAGAGATCCCGAAAATGAACTATATCGCAGTCCGGGGAAAAGGCAATCCGAACGAGGAAAACGGAGAATACAAAAACTCAATCGGCTTGCTGTACAGTATTGCTTTTACCATAAAGATGAGCTATAAGGGGACGCATAAGATCGAGGGGTTTTTTGAATATGTCGTGCCGCCCCTTGAAGGGCTTTGGCGGCAGGAAAACACACAGGGACTTGATTATGCCAGAAAGGAAGATATGCATTTTATCTCTATGATCCGGCTGCCGGACTTCGTAACGAAGGAAGATTTTGAGTGGGCTGTTCAGGAAGCAACAAAAAAGAAAAAGCAGGATTTTTCTAAAGTTGAGTTCTTCCCCTATGATGAAGGACTGTGCGTTCAGTGTATGCACATCGGTTCTTACGATGATGAGCCTGCCACTGTTGAATTAATGCACGACTATATGAAAGCAAACGGGTACGAGCTGGACATTACGGACACAAGATACCATCACGAAATCTATCTGAGCGATCCGAGAAGATGTGATGTGAGCAGACTGAAAACGGTTGTACGCCATCCAATCCGGAAAGCTGAGTAAACGGAGGATATTATGCCAAAAGAAGTCGATCCAAAAGATACTACAAGGGCTGAGGCGTATGTGCTTTGGATGAAAGCACCCAATCCAATGGTGACTTTTTTCAAAACCCTTAATATCACAAATCTGATCAAGGTCAGCAGGAAAAGAAGCCTGAAGTTTAATATGCTGCTCGATTACTGTATCGGCAGAGCCGCCGCAGAGGTAAAGGAGTTTTATATTCTTCCGATCGGCGATAAACTCATACAGTATGACACCATAGCGGTCAATACCATTGTGAAAAATAAAGAAGGCGAAGTCAGCTCCTGCGACCTTTCCTATAAAGCTGAGCTAAATCAATTCAACGAGGAGTATATGAAATATACGGCACAGGTCGCCGCAAGCTGTCAGGATAGAGACTTATCCGAAAATAGTATGGTTATTGGCACTTCCGCTATCATAGATACGGAAATTGACGGAGCTGTTGGTATGAACAGTGGCATTTTTAATAATCCCTTTATTTTTTGGGGCAGATACAAAAAGATATGGTTTCGGTATTACCTGCCCATATCTTTTCAGTTTCATCATACTCAGATGGACGGCGCTCACGCAGGCGCATTTTTGAAAAACTTGCAAAATGAAATTAACCTGTTGAAATAACGGCAGGAAGAAAGGAGTACGCTTATGGAGGAATTGAAAGCGATTATGCAGAAATTCGCTGCATCAGGATGGGACTTAATCGCAGTTCCGGCTCAGGAATGGCTGGACGGCAACTCTAATAAAGACACTTTGGTATCAGCAATCAAACAGGCGGACAAAGAATGCGGGAGCTGCGGATGTGGGTTAGATCTGTTTTATAAAAGAGCTTTAGAGCTTCTTCAATAACAAAAGATGGAAAACCGATAGTGACTCAGTTATACGCTAAGATAGTTAATTGATATATTGCCGAAATTATTCGCTGCCTGAAGCGGAATTTGGCGACTGCCGGATAACGCAGGCAAAGCCTGTGCAAAAGAAGTGGTAACAACGGAAAGGCATAGAAAATCAGGTTGAAAATGCACCAAGTTACTACACCACTTACTACACCATTTGTCCGTGAATTTGCGTAGATTTAAAAAGAATCACGTAGGTTTGGGACAAAAACGAAAAATTAAAAATAGTGTTGGAAGGCCTGTAATATCAAGGTTTGAAGGCTTATGAAGAGATATAAAAGACATGATAAAAATACTTTTTGTGTGCCACGGCAGCACATAAATTTGAATTCAAAATTCATTTATATTACTTTGGGTTTTGAATCATACTGAAACAATTTACTACTTGTTAAAATTAATTGTCTCGCCATGGTATTTCTCATATATAAGTATAAGAGATAATCATAAAAAATATCCCATTATTACAATCGACCAATGCGTTGATGGCACTTAAAAACATAGAAAATTGTTGATACATATGATATTTTTCAATAATTTAGGAAGATTTTATCGTATGATAAAAATAAGCTTTATTTGTTACTGCAGTATTCAGAGAGAGTTGCATGGTGGCTTTTGACGGCTAAAATGCGGCAAATCGGGGCAGGAAAGGCAGAAGGTAACTACGGTTTTAATACTAATGAGGGAAGAAAAGTGAATAATGTGAAAGTTTTGATCCGGGAGAGACAATGATATCTGCCGGATTTTTCTGTATTATTCCGATAAACACTAAATATTATTCCGATAGCGTTGCTATTATTCCGATAATGGGGTATATTATTAACTAAGCGAGGTGAAATACTTATGTATATGTCAGTGAAACAGGTGGCAGAGAAATGGGGAATTTCAGACAGAAGAGTACGAATTTTATGTTCAGAAGGAAAAATCCCGGGTGTTATCCGTGAGGGACGTAGTTGGAAGATTCCGGAAGAGGCAAAGAAACCGGAGGATGGTCGATATAGGTCTGCAGAAAGTCTGTTAGAGATGATTGACCGAAAGAAAGCAGAATTGGACACCAGGCGCCCATTGACAGAAGGAGAGGTTGAGCGTCTTACAGAAGAATTTGTGGTGGAGTATACCTATAATTCCAATGCGATTGAAGGTAATACGCTGACCTTGAGGGAAACAGATATGGTGTTTCGTGGTCTTACGATTGATCAAAAACCTCTCAAAGACCATATGGAGGCGGTCGGACATAAAGAAGCTTTTTATTTTGTACAGGATCTGGTAAAAGAGCAGATGCCATTATCGGAGAGTGTGATAAAACAGATTCATTATCTGGTACTGGCGGATAAAAAAGATGACCATGGGGTTTACAGAAGAGTTCCGGTAAGAATTATGGGGGCAAAACATGAACCGGTACAGCCTTATCTTATCCAACCTGAGATGGAGCAGTTGCTGGAATCTTATGGAAAAAGCACCGAGCATATCATTCCCAGACTTGCACGGTTCCATATTGAATTTGAAGGCATTCATCCGTTTATAGATGGTAATGGTCGTACGGGTCGGTTGCTTGTAAATCTGGAACTGATGAAAGCAGGATATCCGCCGATTGATATTAAATTTACAGACCAGCTTGCCTATTATAATGCTTTTGATGAATATTATGTGAATCATAATTTAGGGGTCATGGAAAAATTATTTGCAGGGTATCTGAATGAAAGACTGGAGCGTTATTTGACTATGTTGAAAGAATAATGGATATGATGTTAATCTAAGAGGAAAGTATTGCTTCTTCTGAAGAAATGAATGAAATTAACATTATAAAATTAAAATGCCGAAGATAACACCGTATGTATGTCGTCACACCTAAACTTTGCAGTATCTCATGGGACATGCTGACATAGGAGTAACCTTAAATACTTATACGCATATGGGATATGAGGATGCGAAAGAAGAGAGGCAGATCTTTCCTAGAAAGATGAATAAGCTTAAGATCGATTTACTATTTTTATACTGCTTTTGAGGTCAAAGATATGCTAAAATATGCCAGAGAAATAAAAAATCAAAAAAGCAGAGAATCCTTTAAAAAGCAAGGAAATACACAGAAAATAAGGAGCTTTTGGATATGATAAAAATACTTTTTGTATGCCACGGCAACATCTGCCGTTCCACAATGGCAGAATTCATTTTCAAGGATATGGTGGAAAAGGCGGGAATTGCCGGCCGGTTTCATATAGAATCGGCTGCGACCAGCCGAGAAGAGCTGGGTAGTGACACAGATCCCAGAACAAAGAAAAAACTGAAAGAGCATGGGATCCCGTTCACTAAACGTCATGCACGCCAGATTACAAAGGATGACTATGAGGCCTTTGATTACATAATAGGAATGGACGAAGCCAATGTGAGGAACATACTCAGGATTACAGGAGGCGATCCCGAAGGAAAGGTAAGCAAACTCCTGGATTTTGCGGGAAAAGATGACAGCATAGCAGACCCATGGTATACGGGAAATTTTGATGAGACTTATGATGATGTTATCAAGGGCTGCAGTTGTTTGCTGGAGTATTTCACGGGAAAGAGAGAAGGAGAATGAGTATAAGATATATAGAGATATTTGAAGGATTAGACGGCGTTACGGGATTTTTCTCCCTTAAAGACGGGGCATCGGATGGATATCCGTATGACCGCAGGGATGTGATAAGTGACGCGGGGCTTGGAGATGCCGTGCCTGTATGGCCTAAACAGATACATGGTGACAGGATAGAAATAGTTGACAGGCTGCCGGCGGAGCCTCTTGAGCTTGCCGGAACGGATGGCCTACTGACTGATGTGAGTGATGTACTGCTGACAACTGTTCATGCCGACTGTCTGCCGGTGTATTTTTTTGATCCGGTCAGAAAAGCTGCCGGGCTTGTCCATGCGGGATGGCGTGGTTCGGCTGCTGGTATAGCTCCAAAGGCTGCCGGAATGCTTGCAGAGCGCTTTGGATGCCGGCTTTCAGATGTACACGTATATATCGGTCCGGGGATAAGCCGGTGCTGCTTTGAAACAGGAAGTGAAGTATATGAGATATTCCGCACCGGATGGCATTTTGCCGGTGAATTCATGGAGCCTGACGGTAACGGCAAGTATCATATAGATCTTAAGGGAATCAACCGAAGGCAGCTGGAAGATGCCGGCATATTGCCGGGAAATATACAGATAAGCACACACTGCACATGCTGCGAGCCGGAGCTTTTCTGTTCATACAGACGTGAAGGCGGTACGTATAAAAGGATGGGGGCAGGACTCTGCATAAGATAGCAGTTTAATAGTCTATAGATTGACAGGGTTTGGATAAAATATCTTAAATATTGTATATATGAGGAATTACGATAAAAATATATCCGATTATAGTAAATTATATCGCAGGTATCTTAATAATCTGCTTTTACGATAAATTTCATGCATATATTTTAAGAAAAAAGCCAAAAAATATCGCATATAGTGCCTTGTTTTGGATCCACGATAATCAGGATATGATTTTACATGAAATAATATCGTGAGTATGGGGAATGAAGGCTGTTGCGATAAAAACAAATATTTAAAATGGGTTTGTAAGGTTATTCATAAGATAGCAGTTTAATAGATTGCTATTTTTTTGTTGAGGGATTATAATTATTGAGTATGTAAATTCAAAAGGAAGGTAACTTAAATGCTTAAAGTAACTAACCTGTCATTTTCGGTACAGGAAAAAGGAACAAAACAGGAAATACTGTCGGATATAAATTTCAGTGTCAGTAATGGTGAAATGCTGGTCATAACGGGTCCGAACGGAGGCGGCAAGTCAACTCTGGCAAAGGTGCTGATGGGTATAGAAAAAGCCGATACGGGACACATAATACTTGACGGTGTGGATATAACAGATTATGAAATAGATGAACGGGCAAAGGCCGGGATAGGATTTGCATTCCAGCAGCCTCCGAGATTCAAGGGGATGACTGTGGACAAGCTGATATCACTGGCGGCAGGAGAACATAAGACTGAAGCTGAGTGCTGTGAGCTTTTGAGCAGAGTGGGGCTGTGCGCTCAGGAATACGTGAGGAGAGAAGTTGACAATACGCTGTCGGGTGGAGAGATGAAAAGACTGGAGATAGCGACAGTCCTGGCAAAGCCCCATAAGCTTTGCATTTTCGATGAACCTGAAGCAGGGATAGATCTCTGGAGCTTTTCAATGCTGATACAGCAGTTTGAAGAAATCAAAAAGGATAAAAGTCAGAGCCTCATACTCATATCTCATCAGGAGAGGATAATGCAGATGGCTGATCGAGTAATGGTCATAGAGGACGGAAAAGTTGCCGGAATCGGGAAAAAATCCGACATACTGCCTCAGCTCATGAAACAGGGGCCGTCATGCTGTGCGTATTTGAAGAGATTGGAAGATATGTAGGAGGGATAAAAAGTGGCAGAACTTGATAAAGTAACACAGGCTATACTTAAATATATAGATGAAGCGGGTTTTAAACAGGAGGGGGCTTTCAATCTCAGACATAATGGCATGGCGCTTTGCCATGGAGACAGTGAACATGTCAGGATTGTAAGGAAAGAAGACAAGCCTGGGATAGATATATATATAGATGGGGATACTGACGGAGAAGAAGTACACATCCCTGTTGTGCTGGACGCTTCCGGCTTTACCGATAAAGTTTATAATGATTTCCATATTGCAGATGGAGCAGACGTGGTGATAATAGCAGGATGCGGGATCCATAATGACGGTCATGCTGACAGTCAGCATGACGGTGTCCATTCATTCTTTGTCGGAAAAGGTGCAAATGTGACGTATAAGGAGAACCATTATGGCGAAGGCGCAGGGACAGGAGCGAGGATACTGAATCCTGTGACTAAGATATATATGGATGAGAACAGTGTTTTTACTCTTGATACTTCACAGATAAAAGGAGTCGACTCCACAAAGCGTGAGACTGAAGTGGAACTGGGAAGGAACAGCAAGCTTTTCGTGCTGGAAAAGCTGATGACTCATGGAGAGCAGATCGCCGAATCAAATATGGAAGTGAGACTTAATGGAGAGGGAAGCTCTGCACAGATAATATCAAGATCAGTAGCACGGGAGAATTCAAGCCAGATTTTCCATCCGGCAGCAGTCGGAAACTCCAAATGCAACGCCCATATACAGTGCGACTCCATTATAATGGATCAGGCTCATGTACGGTCGATACCTGAGATAGACGCCAGACATCTTGATGCGGCTATAATACATGAAGCGGCCATAGGAAGGATAAACGATGAACAGCTGATAAAACTGAGGACGATGGGAATGAAGGAAGAAGAAGCAGAGAGCGTAATAATAGAGGCATTTTTGAATTAGCTGTTAAAGCGGTATTACAGTAGGGGGAACTATATGAAACTGATATCCTGGAATGTGAACGGAATAAGAGCTGCTATGGGCAAGGGATTTATGGATTTTGCAGAGCAGGAGGATGCTGATATACTCTGTATCCAGGAAACTAAGATGCAGGAAGGACAGGCAGAGGTGCCTCTTGACGGTTATCATCAGTATTGGTGCTCGGCAGACAAAAAAGGGTATTCCGGGACTGCAGTGTTTTCTAAGAAAGAGCCGTTATCTGTATCGTATGGTATAGGTATAGATGAGCATGATCATGAGGGAAGAGTAATAACTGCAGAGTATGGCGGATTCTATCTTGTGAACGTGTATGTCCCTAATTCTCAGGACGGCCTTAAAAGGCTTGATTACAGAATGCGGTGGGAAGATGATTTTCTTGCTTATCTTAAGAAGCTGGAGAGAAAGGCTCCTGTTATAGCATGTGGAGACTTCAATGTCGCTCACAGGGAGATAGATCTCAAGAATCCTAAGTCTAATAGAAAAAACGCGGGATTCACGGATGAAGAAAGGGCTAAGATGACGACACTCCAGGAAGCGGGATTTACGGATACATTCAGGTATTTTTATCCTGATCTTGAAGGTGTTTATTCCTGGTGGAGCTATCGTTTCAATGCGAGAAAGAACAATGCAGGATGGCGTATAGATTATTTTCTGACATCAAAAGTGCTGGACAGCAGACTGAAAAAGGCAGAGATACTCACCGATATATACGGTAGCGATCACTGCCCTGTATTATTGGAAATAGATATTTAAATGGTTAGAGCATGCCGATGAAGTGCTGTACGAGAAGCGATACGACAGCCACTACGAACCAGCAGCATAAACCGAGAAGTATAGGCTTCAGACCGTTGGTCAGGAGCCTTTTTAAATTTGTATTGAGACCTATGGCTGTCATTGCCATGATTATCATGAACTTTCCGATCTTTACAAGTGTTTCTGATACATTGAGAGGTATCGGGAGGAAAGTGTTGAGTATGGCAGCGGCTACGAAGCCGAGAACGAACCAGGGGAATATCTTTGCAATGCTGAAGTTCCCGTCACTGCTGCCGTCTCCTGCAGCCTGAGAACGCGAGATCTTCCTGGTGGTATAAACAGCCAGCACAAGCGTGATAGGCACTATCATCAGTGTACGTGTCAGCTTTACGATCGTTGCGAAGGCCAGTGCCGTGTTGTTGCCTGCTGCACTGCTCCATGATGCACCTGCAGCTACTACTGAGGACGTATCGTTTATGGCAGTGCCGGCCCACATGCCGAAACCGGTGTCGCTGAGACCCAGCATATGACCGAGAGGCGGGAATATGAACACGGCTATTATATTGAACAGAAATATCGTTGAGATAGCCTGAGCCACATCTTCATCTTTTGCCCGTATGACCGGAGCTGTAGCGGCTATGGCAGAGCCTCCGCATATAGATGTGCCAACGCCTATCAACGTTACAGTGCTGCCTTCTATTTTCATTGCTTTACCCACAAAGTATGCTGTTATGAACGATGATGAAAGAGTAAATATCATAACCATCAGTGACTGACCGCCCACTTTTATCACATTGAAAAGATTCATTTCGAATCCCAGCAGTATTATGGAATACTGAAGGATATACTTTGATGTGAATTTTACGCCTTTATCCAGTTTATCAGGACGTCTCCATAAGGCCGAGATTATTATGCCGAAAAGTATGCCGAACACAGGCCCCCCGATTATCGGGAATCTCGTACCGAGAAGCCATGCAGGTATGGCTATGATGAAGCACAGGCTCAGTCCGTATAATGTCTTTTTTTCAAAAAAATCGTTTTTCATGGTATTAGACTCCTTCGTTCCAAAGAATAATATTAATGTATGCAGGCTGTTTTGTAAAGAAAATTTTAAAACGCCTTGACATATACCATACCGGGGTATACTATATTGGCATAATACGATTCAAGTAGAAAGGATGGAAGTATCTGATGAATGATAATATGAACTGTTGTCATAAGACTAAGGAACGTTCACCGCAGGAATATAAGCGTCTGATAAACAGACTCAATAGGATAGAGGGTCAGATAAGAGGGGTGAAAAAGATGGTGGAGGAAGATGCGTATTGCACGGACATACTCATACAGGTAGCGGCGGTCAATGCTGCGCTTAATTCTTTCAACAGAGAGCTTTTGACAAGTCATATAAAAACATGTGTAGCCGATGATATAAGAAACGGTAAGGATGAAACCATCGATGAGCTTGTGACTACATTGCAGAAGCTGATGAAATGATCGTAAGGAGTGGATTATATTGAAACAGTACAGGGTTACGGGAATGAGCTGCGCTGCATGCAGCGCAAGAGTTGAAAAGGCTGTTAACAGCGTACCGGGAGTTGAAAATTGTTCAGTGAGCCTATTGACAAATTCCATGGGAGTTGAAGGCACCGCATCCCCGGGAGAAATAATTGCTGCAGTTGAGGCTGCCGGTTACGGAGCATCTGAGAAAGATGGACGATCTGATCATGCAGGAGGAGCATCGTCCTCTGAAGAAAATGATATACTCATGGATACGGAAACGCCTCTGCTGAAAAGGAGGCTGATAGCTTCAGTTATAATCCTTGTCGTTCTTATGTATTTTTCCATGGGTGTTATGATGTGGGGATGGCCGGCAGGACCGCTGGATGGAAACCATGA
>CALCKF010000098.1 GCA_937966095.1 uncultured Eubacterium sp. | reverse complement strand
ACGGTGACCGAGCTCACGAACAAGTTTCACTCTTTACTGAAATAAAGCCATGGCCATATCATGTGTCTCTTTAGGAAGTATATTGGCGAGCACTGAAATCACTCCGGCACCTCCCATGGACATGATAGGGATGTTTATATCATCATTACCTGAATATACATTGAAATTTTCATTTATGAGCTTGGAGAACCTGCATGCCAATGACATGTCGCCGCTGGCCTCTTTTATCCCTATTATATTCTTATGCCTACTGATCTCCTCCAATGCTTCATATGATATCTTAACGCCTGTTCTTCCCGGAACATTATATACAAATATAGGCGTATTGACCGCATCTGCCACCTGGGTGAAATGATTTACCATTCCTGCCTTGCTGGTCTTATTATAATATGGTGTTATTACCAGGAGTGCATCTGCGCCCATCTTCTCATATTTGAGGCTCTGCTCTATAGCCACCATCGTGTTGTTGGATCCGCTTCCCACGATTATAGGCACTCTGCCTCTAGCCTGTTCTATAGATATCCTGGCGATCTCATCTTCCTCCGACAATGTCAGCGTCGGAGTCTCGGCCGTAGTTCCCAAAACCAGTATGGCATCGGTACTGTTTTCTACGTGCCAGTCTATAAGCTCTCTGAGCCTGTTGTAATTAACGGTCCCGTCTTCGTTAAAAGGCGTGATCAACGCTACTATTGACCCTTGTATCATTTTAAATATTTCTCCTTCCTAACAAAACTCTCCACTCATGATCTTTACAGATGGGCCTTCCATATACACATTATATTCATTATCCAGATGTATATGGAGGCTGCCCAGCTCCAGCAGGACTTCAACATCCCTGCCGCATACACCCTGCTCATATGCAGAAACTACTGATGCACAGGCTCCCGTCCCGCAGGCCAGCGTCACTCCTACACCTCTTTCATAAGTTTTTACCCTGAGAGTTTCTCTATCCACTATCTTTACAAAATTTACATTTGTTTTTTCCCTGAAGGTAGGATGATCACATATCTTTTCACCAATTGCCGCAATATCCATATCATCAAAACTATCCACAAAAACAACGGTATGAACAGTACCCATGAAAAGACTGTGGATCTCATACTCTGATCCGTCATCCAAAATCAGAATGCGGTCAAGACCGCCGCTTTCCCCGGATTCGATTCCGACAGCTTCTTCAGAAAACAAAGGTTTTCCCATATTTATCCTCGCCATAAAAGGATCCTCGCAAGTAACATCTACAATCATTTCACCTGCAAGAGTCCTGACCGGATAAGAGTTTTCCATCCTGATCTCTTCTTCACGGCAGAAATGCGCAAAGCACCTTATACCATTGCCGCACATAGGAGCTCTGCTGCCGTCACAGTTATAGAACACCATCTCCAATGCAGGCTTCTCCCTTACGACAATCATTCCATCTGCTCCAACTCCGATATGCATATCACATAACTTTTGTGCCGCTTCCGGATAACCGCTTTCATCTGTTGTCAGTGAAAGATCCTTTTCCTTTACTATAACAAAGCTGTTGCCGCATCCATGATATTTTGAAAACAAAATCATTTTTAACTCCGTTCTGAAAACTGTCCAGCCTTCGTCCTTCAGGTACGTCTACAGATCAAAAGCCCTGCAGAGCGCGATAGCGGCTTTGAGCTTCTGCTCCATTTCCACAGTTACGGATATAGAGATTTCAGATGTCGTTATATGATAGTATCTGATATCGTTTTCAGCAAGTACCCTGAAAACTTCGCTTGCCACTCCTGAATGTGTCGCCATGCCGACTCCTACCAGTGATATCATCGAAAGGTTTCCTTCACAGTTCATATCTATATCGTTGAATGCCTCTCTTCCCTGAAGCTCATTGAGAAGCGCTGCTCCCTGTTCCGCATTGCAGCTGAAAGATACATTGCACGTTCCGTCTGCAGCCATCTGCTGAGATATCATATCGACGTTGATACTGAGTTCTCCCAGTATATTAAAACATTCCGCAACAGCCTTGCCGTCAGCAGGTACTCTTCTGAGTGTAAATATCGAGATTTCATCCTGTATGCCCATCCCTGTGATAGGCGTATCCTCTACCATGAGGTTTTCATTTATTATCATTTCCTTATTCACAATATACGTTCCTTTACTCTTATCTGATTCCAATGACTTACCTAAAAACAATCTGACATCATATTTCTTTGCCAGTTCAACAGCTCTGGTTTCTATCTTGTTTGCCCCAAGATTAGCTATCTCCATCATTTCTTCGTGAGTTATTGCCCTTATAGGCTTTGCCTCAGGATATATATCCGGATCTGCGGTGTAAAGACAGTCCTCATCCGTATATATCTCACAGTCCCAGCCCAGATGCGCAGCTATACCTACAGCCGTTATATCAGAGCCTCCTCTTCCGGAAGTATATTTGCCGCCTGAAGTGTCAACTCCCTGGAATCCTGCCACTACAGCTACTTTCCCGCTGCCTACTATCTCATCCACCTTCTCTGTGTTGATAGTTTCGATCCTGGCGTTTGCATGATACTTGTTAGTAACAAATCTGCTGTCATATCCTATCATTGACTGCGCAGATATGCCGAGATTCTGCAATGCTATCGCCAGCAGAGCAGCCGTCTGCTGCTCTCCGGCCGCCAGCAGCATATCCATTTCGCTTTTAGGGATATCCTTTCCTGCATTTTCGGCTTTCTCTATAAGTTCTTCTCCTGTTTTTCCCATTGCACTGGTTACTATTACCAGTCCCTGTCCTTTTTCCTTTGTCCCGGCTATATAGTCCGCAACTGCCTGGATCTTTTCCATCGAGTCAAGACTACGACCGTTGTATTTCTGTACGATATTAATGGTTATCTCCTCCTATACTTCTAATCTGCACTGATCCTCATATGTTTCTCTTCTTATTATGAGCCTTGCTTTTCCATTGCCTGCGAATACTACAGCAGGTCTCCCCAATCTGTTGTAATTGCTTGCCATGGAATATCCGTAAGCTCCTGTTGAATATACAGCCAGCAGATCTCCAGGCTGTACTTTCGGCAGCATTATCTCTTTTATTATCACATCTCCGGATTCACAGTTTTTACCTGCGACACAATACAGCATCTCCGGATTTTCCGAATATTTTTCCGGAAGAACTCCCGTATATTCAGCATTGTACAATGCCGGCCTTATATTGTCACTCATGCCTCCATCCACGAAGATATAGTTCTTGTCTCCGCTTTTTTTCATATCGCCGACAGTATAAAGCGTATATCCTGCTTCACCCACCATAGATCTTCCCGGCTCCGTTATCAGTTTCGATATCATTACTCCGTTTTCTTCAGCTGCGTTCTCTGCATATCTGATAAGATCCTTGCACATTTCTTCAAGCGATACTGCATCATCGGTTTCAACATACTTTATACCGAAGCCTCCTCCTATACTCAGTTCCATTCCGTCGATACCTGCCGTACGTTTCATTTCTGCCAGAAATGAAACCATAGTACCCAGAGCTTTCTCAAAGGAAGCGGGGTCCACTATCTGGGAGCCTATATGACTGTGAAACCCCATGTGTTTGACAAATCTGCTCCCAGACAGCTTCTGTATCATATCTTCAATCTGCCTTATATTACTTATGTGTACACCAAATTTGGAATCCGGCTTTGATGTCATGATATATTCATGTGTATGGGCAGAAATTCCCGGGTTGATCCTTATAAGCGCTTTCACAGTCTTTTGCATACGATCGGCCGCTTTCACCAGTCTTTCGCATTCCATGGCATTATCTATTACAAAATATCCTACGCCATGCTCGAGAGCCATCTCTATCTCCTGATCGCTTTTATTATTGCCGTGAAAATACACTTTGCTCATATCAACGCCCGCTTTTGCAGCGCAGTACAGCTCCCCTCCGCTGACTACATCAAATCCCAGCCCCTCATCATACAGAAGCCGAAATAATGCAGATGATGAAAACGCTTTTGATGCATATACGACCTCTGTATCGAACTTTTCTGATGAAAATGCCGATATGGCGTTTTTTGCCTGCCTTTTTATCATCGTTTCATCATACACATAAAGCGGTGTGCCGAATCTGTCCGCCAGGTCACGGCAGCTTACCTCTCCTATCTGTAAAGTCTTCATAATCATTGCCTTTCATAAAACATAAATTGTTACCGCATCAGATGACCAAGACATATCCGCTCTGACTTTCTTAACCGATTGTAAAGTTTACTATGCAAATTAAAAAAGCCAGTAAGGCTTCCTTACTGACTCGTAAAACAAACTAAGGTCATATAAGGATAGCGCAACTGCCAAAATATATTTTGGCAGACAGTCATATGGCTGTTTACCATATGCCCACCGCAGCCGCATGCCTGCTGCTCCAGTTCGGCGGATTTACCTCCGAGAAAGTCACTGCCCGCCGGCTACTTATCTCTTCATCGCATCCGCACCTCTATCATCTTTTGTTTCTGACAGTATACTAGATATTGCATTATTATGCAATAGTTATTTAAAAAAATATTACATATATATAGGCATATGTTCTCCGCATCAGTCATCCGTTATAAAAAGTCTGAATTCATTTTTATGGAATTCAAGCATTCCTTCATCCCTCATACGGCACAATTCCTTTGAAAGAGCGCTCCTGTCCACATTTAGATACTCAGACAGCTGCTGACGATTGAATGGTATCTTGAACTGCCGGCTGTCGTTTCTTACAGCCTGATATGATAAATACGTAAGAAGCCTGCTCCGTATGCCTTTTGGGGATGTACAGAATATACGATTGGAAAGAATAAGATTTTTGCGCGACGTTATCTCTATCATATTCAGCAGCATCTTATGATACCATGATTCCGAACAGTTATTCACATCCATGATCACAGACAGGTCGACAAACAGTATTTCAGAGTCTTCCGCCGCGACCACATCTACCATTATAGCTGTTCCGCACAAAGCATAGCTTTCGGCAAATACCTGCCCGGAACTCACATTGCTGATTATGCTCTTGTTCCCCCATAGATCTATGTTTTCTATATTCACACTTCCTAAGCATACTACGCCGATCTCACTTATCATATCCCCCACATGAAAAACAATATTGTTCTTCCTGTACTCGCGTCTTCTGATGCAATTGATTTTCTCAATATCTTTTAATTCAGGATCACTTATCCCATGAAATATAGATGTCTGTAAAATTTTCATTTAATCCCCTTTTTGTTGTTTTAACCACAGATTTTTGATTTGTGATTATATTATAATGAGCACATCACAAATACACAAGAGCAAATATAGAAAAGAGGATATAAAAATGATACGAAAAATAATACAGATCGATGAAGAAAAGTGCAACGGATGCGGAGCATGTGCAGAAGCATGTCATGAAGGTGCCATAGGCATGATAAACGGCAAGGCAAAACTACTGCGCGATGATTACTGCGACGGACTGGGGGACTGTCTTCCTGTATGTCCTACAGATGCTATATCTTTCGTGGAAAGAGAAGCTGCCGCATATGACGAAGCGGCTGTCAAAAAAAATATGGAATCAAGATCTTCCGCACAGGGCTGCCCTGGTAAGATGTCAAGGCAGATCAATGTACACAATGAAAAAAAAGCTGAGGCCTCAGATACACAGGGTAATATATCACATCAGCCATCACAGCTGTCACAGTGGCCGGTGCAGATCAAACTCGCACCAGTGAATGCCCCTTACTTTGACGGCGCAAAACTTCTGATCGCTGCCGACTGCTCAGCATATGCATATGCTGCTTTCCATAATGATTTCATAAAAGGCAAAATAACCTTAATAGGCTGTCCTAAGCTGGATTCCATTGACTACAGCCAGAAGCTCACCGACATAATAGCAGGCAATGATATAAAAAGTGTTACAGTGGTAAAAATGGAAGTCCCTTGCTGCGGCGGGCTCGAACATGCCGCAGTAGCAGCACTGAAAAACAGCGGCAAATTTATACCATGGCAGGTGGTGACTCTGTCTCTGAACGGCGAGATATTGGATTGATGAACAGTCGTTAAGATAAAAGATCCCCGCATATATACCATGCAGGGATCTTTTGTTTTTTCCTTAAA
This sequence comes from uncultured Eubacterium sp., assembly GCA_937966095.1. GTDB lineage: Bacteria > Bacillota > Clostridia > Peptostreptococcales > Anaerovoracaceae > Lentihominibacter. Next base: position 14,766 of record CALCKF010000098.1, on the reverse strand, counting down.
CACACATTATTTAACTGCATATATCAGTCTTTAGGTATCGGATCGAACTTTTTGCCAAGTATCAGGAAAATCACACCAAGGGCAAGCACCACTATGCTGCCGTAACGTGCTATATCGATCATAAGCCAGAAATCACTCATAATACCGGAGCCGTATGTTGCAAGATAATATTCAGGGCCCCATGAGCTTTCATACCATACAAGGAAGAAAGATCCTACCAGCATCACAACACCGAACAAAAGGAAGAAGAAACCGAATCTTTCTATGTCCCCCACTGCCAGTTTTGTTTTCGGGTTGATCGGATTGTTTTCAGGGTCTTTCTTATAAAGCCCCCCGAGAGCCCACTTGCATACAGGATAAATTATGATAGCCGCAAATATGGCAACAAATCCCAGCAGGAAATATTCAGTCCCGTTTACATAGAAGCTGATCACTCCTATGATCAGCGGACCACCGCAGATATAGATCGGAGCCAGCTTGCTCTTTACGTAATACAGATCTCCTCTCTTTTCAACAGGATATTCTTTCCTGATCTTCACATATGCAAACGCCAGACCCACATAGAGTACGAAGAGTATCGGCGAAAGGATCGTCACAAGGATCTCAAAATTGAGGTTTACCAATATTATATTTACGACCGCTACCAGTATGATAGGAAGAGCAGGCACCTTTCTCTTCGGTGACAGCTTGGATAAGAACTTAGGCATCAGGTTATCCTGCCCCATCGGTATGAATGATCTCGATGCTGATGTTATTAGAGCATTGAATATCGAAGCCTGTGCAATAACAGCGGCAACCATGAACAAGGCACCTGCCCATGCTCCCACATGTGTTGAAAGAACCGATGAATAATCCAGCGTTATTCCCCATTCACTCCAAGGACCAGTAGACACTATACCTGCAAGAGTAGGAAGAACATAGCTTGCAGTTATGATACATATAGCTACTTTCATTCCTTTAGGTATAACCTGAGGATTTGCCACCTCACCTCCGAGGAATGAAATAGCTACATACCCGCAGTACATCCACACACCTATGGCAAGGCCGGTTCCCCAGCTGGCGAACACACTTTCACCTTCTACTGTGAACGGTACCAGAGGATTATATTCCCAGTTTGCAAGTCCTACTATCGTCACTGCTACAAATGCAAGAAGAACTATGATAAAGAATATTGTGCTTGCTATACTTACCTCTTCCAGTCCTCTTAAGTTTATGATCATGAATATCAGTATAAATATCGTCTTCAAAGCAAATGCCGTAACAGGAGTCAGAGGAACATACATTCCTATGTAATCCACAGCCAGTACCACATATGCAGGTCCTGTCAGGAAGTTAGCTACCCCCATCCAGAATCCCATGGAAAATCCCCAGAATTCTCCGAAGGCCATTTTAGACCATACATAAGGTCCTGCATCTACCGGGACGAGATTTGAAAGCTCCGAGCAGTAGAGACCGATAGGCATAGCCCACAAGATAGGAATCAGTATGAGCAGCAACAGAGTAAGACCGGGGCCTGAAGCAGATATCATGGATTCAATACCGAATGCTCCGCCTGCACATGCGCAGTATATGAAGAAAACCATCGTTGACAGTGCAAAATGTTTTTTCTTCATACCCGGTGTGGCATCGGTCAATATCTGCCCACCAGTGTAATTAACTTTTGACATGATTTTTCTCCTTTCTCAAAAAATAGTTATGATTATTATGATTTCACCGCCGTCCATTCCTGAACCGCATATATACAACCTTGCAGGTTTGTATCTGTTTTATGCCTTGTACGTCGTTGTCCCGTCCATTATAGTTTCACATACTTTCACACAATGTATCCTTTCTGCAGGTATCTCCAGTATATTTTCTTCCAGAATAACGAAATCCGCATATTTCCCGACCTCTATAGATCCGACAACGCTATCCATATGCATCTGATAGGCATTGTTTATGGTAAATCCCTCTATCGCCTCTCTGACAGTTATCTTCTCATTTTCAGGTTCAAGGACAGGTGCATCCGGTTGACCATACATCTTCCTTGTAACACACATTTCTATACTTTTAAGCGGCTCTCTGCCGTATTCATCAACAGGGAAATCGCTTCCAAGAGCCATACGAGCACCACCGTCTATAAGACTCCTCATCCGGAAAGTCTCATTGTTTATATGCCCCAGCACCTTATCCATCAAAGGATTGCCATACATCCATACACCTGTAGAATTGGCTATTATATCGTATTTCCCGAACAGAGGGATATCCTCTTCAGCAATATACTGTGAATGTGAGCATGTTATGCGGCAATCATCATATCCCGCATCACGCACAGCTTCAGCCATCGCTATCACCGACTTTGCCGCCACATCCCCGATCGCATGCATATTGATGTCAAGACCTGCCCTGGCCGCTTTGAGGCCTGTCTCAGCAGCCATGTCTTCATCCATAAGAGGTTTCACCACAGATCCGTCTTCCGGATAAGGCTCACTTAATGCCGCAGATCTGCTTTCCATAGTTCCGTCATTTATTATCTTCAGAAAATTCATCCTGAATCTGTCATCATTATACTTTTCCTTCGCACTGATCAGGGCAGCGATCCTGTCATCAACAACATCTGCATCCTCGACCTGACATGTGCAGCCTACGAATCTCTGCAGGTATCTTCCGCTTTTCCTGACAGAATCTATAGCATCATAATACTGCTTTTCCAGATATATGAACATGCCCATATCAGCTGTCCCGGTCACACCCATTGCAGCATAGTCTTCAGAATTTCGCGTCATCAGATCCACCACACTCTGTTCATCGAAAAAGTTTACCTTCTCCATTATCAAAGCCTGTGATCTGCCCTCTACAACATGGCCCATAGGATTCCCTTCTGCATCCCTTGAAAAGTAATGCAGACCCGGCAGAGGATCAGGAGTGTCTTTCGTTATCCCGGCCAGTTCCAGACATCGGCTGTTGACCCACGCTTCATGCCCTCCGCTCCCCATGAAAAACATCGGCTTATCCGGACATATATCATCAAGCATGTCTTTTTTTGGCCCCGTCTCATCAAATATCCACTCGGCATAACCTATCCCAAAATACGACTCGTTTTCAGGATGACTCTCCATATATCTCCTTATCTCCGCAAGGCACTCATCCAGTCCCCAGTCTATATCAAACACCACTCCGGACAGCACATGAGCGGCCATTACAGGATGACAGTGACCGTCGATGAATCCCGGCAGCATCATCTTACCCTTCAAATCACATATTTCAGTACTTTCATCGCATATATCGTCAATTCCGGATCTATCACCGGCATATATTATTTTATTTCCGGATACCCCTACAGCTTCTACCCATTCTTTGGATCTGTCTGCTGTAAATATATTCCCGTTTATATATATTTTATCCGCTTTCATAATGCCTCCTAATATATCATCCGCAAATGATATTTTGCAAATTATCAAAAGATTCAATTATTTGTTTATTATAATATCTTTTGTACGGGTTAAGTCAAGATTCTTTTTATTGTATTTTTTGCCAAAACATAAAGTATAACTTTATGTTTTGTGATATAATCATAGTACAGTAAATGGTTAAATGGAGTATTATCACATGAAAATAGGTGAATTTTCAAAAAAATACAATGTTTCAGTGGCTACTACCCGCCACTACATAAACCTCGGTCTTTTAGTGCCTGAAAAAAACGGTTTTCAATACGACTTCACAACTAATGACTGCGATGAAATGGAAACCATTCTTTCCATGAAGAGCGCAGGATTCAAACTGAACGAAATGAATAAATATCTCAGTATATTGAGATTTTACAACAAGGACGACTATCTTCTGTATGAAAAACTTCTGTCTTTTCTGTCTTCCAAAAAAAACAGACTGTACAACGAGCGCAGCCAGATAAATACATATATAAAACTTATCAACAAAAAAATAAAGGAAATAGAAAATCAAAGCCGTCAGATAACTGAAAAAACGACAAATCATAGAAACAATGAACCTACAGGAACCCTTCCCGGATTTCCTCTAAGCGCAGTTCCCCTGCTTAGATGCCCCAACTGCCACAAATCGCTTAATCTTTTCAATGTTGCCATCTCAAAAGATTCGATAATCAACGGCAGTCTTGCCTGCACATGCGGATATAGAGCTTCTGTGAAAAACGGAGTAATGTATACAGATGCCTTGAAGGATCTCGAGAACGACCCGACTTTCCTGTCATGCTATTTTGGTGAGGAAAATCTTATGACCAACGAAGATGGCATGTTTCTTATGGCTATGGACGAATACACCAGTGAATTTCTTACCATCATTCACAGAGACAGCCTGTGGATACGCAAAGAACTGAAAGCACTTGATCTCAGAGGAAAAACGGTACTCTTCCCTGATGTGGCAAGTCAGTATCTGTACAATCATTATAACGGCGAAAATATCGAAGACAGCGTATGTCTGGTCACCGCTCTTTCGGAGAAGACCATACATAATATGCGAAAACATATAGCCAACGCTAATCCCTCTCTTAAAGTGGCATACATAATCAATCAGGATGGAAGGCTTCCTCTGATGCACGGATGTATAGACGCCATTATAGACTACCTGGGTTCGGACAATCTGGGATTTTTCCATGAAAAGCATTACTACGACGCTATTTCTCACTGTATATCCTCTTCTGCTTTCATAATAGGCGCTTTCGAGTACTACAAAAAACCCTGCACATCAATAGAAAACATACACCAAATATATACAAATGCATGTCCGAACGTCTTTACACCGAGGTTTACGCCAGATGCACTGGAACGAAACGGTTTTAATATAGAAAAATCTGAAAAAATAAGCGAGGGATATGATCCCGGTCTTTTCTTTGAATATCATGTTGGCGGCGACATAAGGGTCAACATAGCATTTCTCGCAAAGAGAGACATATAAACAGCTACATACACGCCAGCCTGTACAGCGCCTCTGCATATATCCTTGCAGCTCTGAACAGTTCCTCTTCGGAGATGCTTTCATTCTCTACATGAAACTGCAGCGGTTCGCTTTGCTTCGCTATCCCGTAAGGCACAAATCTATCCATTATACGGGCATAGGATCCGCTCCCGTTGGCATACGGCATAGATTCCGTATCGCCGCTCTCCTGACGGTATACCTGAATCAGGGTCTGTGCGACCGGATCTTCAGGATCCATATAAAAACCCTTGAAAAAATATATTACCTCAGCCTTCATGCCTGTGCCGGTCATTTTTTCTGCAAGACGCGCCTCCAGAATCTCACGGTCTATCGAAAGAGGAAGTCGGACATTTATATCCACAGCAAGACGTCCTCCTTCGTATGATATAAGTCCTACATTGCTCGTAGTTGCCCCTGTTTCATCTTTTCCGTATATGCCGATCCCGGACCCGTCAACATCATTGCATATTAATCTAACCAGAGATTTTACATTACTGCATATATCTGCCGGTGCAAAGTCCATATCAGAAAGTTTTATGATCAGTTTCAATATGGCATTTTCACCCAGCTCCGGAGTAGATGCATGTGCTGTCACTCCCGTTTCATTTACTGTCATGTCTTCCCGGTCACCAAAAGAAAAAACAGCCTCTGCCGATGCCGGCACAACATTGACAGCACTTCCACCGTCAATAGTCTTCAAAAGCGGAAGTTTATCTTCATTTCCTCTGGAAAATCCCGTACTTTCAGCAGTTATCCTTATATTAGCGATATGCTTTTCCGAAAAGCATATCGGAAAAAACGAATCGGGAACTATACCGCATGATGGGATCCTTTTTGCCATATTCATATAATGTCTCAGACATCTGAAGTCACCGCATTCTTCATTTGTGCCTATTATCTGTGTAATATTCTTCTTTATCTTCAGCCCGCTTTCCTTTACTGCGAGGGCCGCGTAAAAAGCAGCTATTGCAGGTCCCTTATCATCTACAGCTCCTCTGCCGTAGATCCTGCCGTCATGTATCTCTCCTCCATACGGAGGGTATTTCCACTGTCCGGAAGCCGGTACAACATCTACATGACTTACTATTCCGACAGAATCTTCCTTGATTTCTCCAAAATTCATCTCACACGCCTTGTTATCATAATTTATTACTTCAAAGCCTTTTTCCGCTCCCAGATCCATCATATATCTCATCGCCTTAAGCGGGCCTTCTCCAAATGGCGCCTCCTCGCTCCCCTGATATCCTGCAGGTGCGGTTTCCGACTCTATCATTATCAGTTGTCTAAGCTTTTCAATCATCTCATTTCTGTATTTTTCAAGGATCTTTTCTATTTTTTCGTTCATTTTTATAAACTCCTGTATATAGTCCTTCCATTCAATATCGTTTCGCATACCTTCACCTTGTGTATCTCAGATACCGGTACATCAAAGATATTTTTTTCCAGTATTACAAAATCTGCATATTTACCGGCCTCTATCGATCCCAGCCTGTCTTCCATATGCATCTGATATGCATTATTTATCGTATAGCTTTCTATGCCGTCTCTTACTGTCAGTTTTTCCTCATATGGCTTGAGCACCGGCAGTTCAGGATGATCGAAAAGCTGCCTGGTACACCCCATTTCTATCCCTTTAAGCGGCTCTCTGCCAAATTCATCGACCGGATAATCTGAGCCCTGTCCCATACGGCATCCTCCCTTTATCATCGTTTTCAGCCTGAAAGTATGGTTCTGTCTGTCTCCTATCACTCTTTCCATATCAGGATTTCCGTAATGCCACACACATGTCGTATTCGCAATCACATTATATTTTCCAAACAATCCCAGTTCTTCATCTTTTACATAATCACAGTGGGAATTTGTTATCCTGCAGTCATCATACCCCGCAGTTCTTACGGTTTTTGCCATTGCAAGCGTACCGCTTATGGCTTCATCCCCTATTCCGTGCACATTGATGTCGAGTCCTGCCTCCGCAGCTTTGAGGCCGAGCTCGGATATTTCTCTGCGGTCGAACAACGGATATACCATAGATCCATCTTCATCATACGGCTCACTCAAAGCTGCAGATCTGGTTTCAAGAGTTCCGTCGTTTATTATCTTCATAAAATTTATCCTGAACATATCTGTATTGTATTTTTCTTTATATCTGCAGAGATTCGGAAAGACTTTTTCAACATCGCTTTTATCGGCGATTATGCGTCCACATCCCGTGAATCGCTGTTTATATGTACCGTTCTTGATCATTTCAGGCAATATCTCAAAGTATGCCTTAAGAGCAAAATCAGGAACGCCCATATCACATGTTGAAGTAACTCCCATTGATGCATATCCGTCGGAACCTCTTCTGATCTCAGCTTCTATCTTATCATGGTCAAAGAAGTCAATCTTATCCATTATCATGTTCTGAGGTCCCATTTCCAAAAGATGACCTGTAGGCTCCCCGTCTTTATCCCTGTGAAAATAATGAAATCCAGGTATCGGATCCCGGGTTTCCCTGGTTATCCCGGCAAGCTGCAGCGTTTTTGTATTTACCCATGCTTCATGGCCGCTGCTGCCCATTATCATAACCGGTTTATCCGGACATACTGCATCAAGCATTTCCTTTTTGGGTCCTGTTTCATCAAATATCCATTCCGCGTAGCCTATCCCAAAATACGTATCATTATCAGGGTTCTCATCTACGAACCTTTTTATTTCCTCAAGGCATTCCTCAGGACCCCACTCTATCTGAAGATATATACCGCACAGATAGTGGGCTGCCAGTATCGGATGACAATGCCCGTCAATAAATCCGGGCAGCATCATCTTTCCGCCAAGATCATATATCTCTGTTCTGTCATTCCTTAAACTCTCCGCACCGCTGCGGTCACCGGCATATATGATCATATCCTCTTTTACGGCAACAGCTTCCACCCATTCCGACTCTCCTTTGACAGGGAATATATCTCCATTTACATAAATTTTATCAGCATACATATTCTTCCTCCTGTTTTCAACAGATATATTTAACGAAAATATTATTTTTGAAAAATTTGAATTTTTTAATTATTATAATATCTGTTGTATAGCTTAAGTCAAGCTACGTTTTTATGAAAATTATATCAAAGTGCAAAGTCATACTTCACGTTATCGCGGATATATGCAGATAAATCACTGTATCAGGAAAATATTCCTCCGGTTATAAGCAGCAGAAGATTGTTATCATACAGCGTTCCTGCAATTACCGAATCATCAAGGCTTTTCACCAGATATGCAGACATGTCGCTCCCTGAAAAATTCACAACAGGGACAAGGATCATAAGAAACAGAAATACAAAAAATACACCTTCAGCCGCTCCAACAGCAAATCCCGCAAGCTTGTCCCCTTTAGATAAAAGCGATCTGCTTTCACGATTGGCTGCAGTTCTTAAAAGAATCCTCAATATCAGTTTTACAATAAAAATAATGATCAGAAAACTTATTATCGATATCAATGCCGATGCGATCATCTGCGCCATCATATCCGATGCACTTTCGGCAGTAGCTTTAAGTCCGCCGCTTATGATATCCGGAAGTCCGTCGCAGGCAATAAGCATAGAGTCGGCAGAAGAGTTGAATTTTTCAGCGAGGCCGTCCGATATAACGGTATATGCCGAACCATCTTTCAGTATGCCTGCAAGTGGTTCTGAAAAAATAAAAGCAGCTGCAAATGCGGCCGCCCAGCTCAGCATGTGTACCCCCATATATATAAGTCCCCTGTACATCCCCACCGCCATAGGAAATATTAAAATTATCAGTATTATAGCGTCTAAAATCATAGCATCTCCCTTCTTTTCATATATTACTAAAAAAAGTATCAAGAAACAAGGAGGATACAATGGATTTCACAAAGACTACCAGAAGCCCTATCATGCTTACGGAAGAAAATAAACGATTTTCCATGGATCGCACTAAAGAGAGCCGGGGATATATAAAGCTGGAAACCGACGGCGACAAGGGGCTAGTCGTCGTGACTGTCGATAATGTTCGGTTTTTTCCCAGAGGAGAATACGTATATAAGCTTATTTTTGCCGGCACCAGAAAAGAGAGACGTCATTACCACATGATAGGAGACATATCGCTTTCCGCTGAAGGCACAGGAGAAGGGAGTTTCCGCATCAATCTCCGGGATCTGAACGGAGATGGAATGGCACTTTCGGATTTTTCTACGGCAATAGTGGCTGCAATGTCTACGATCAACTGCAGAGAGTCGCTGCACCCTGTTCTCAAAGGAAGCCTCGTTTCCCCGAAAGCTTCCGCAAACATCAAACCTGTGACTCCTAAAGATTATAGTCCTTTTTACAATCAATTTGTTCTTGCCAACTGCGATAAAATATCAAACGATCAGGATTCCTTTGATGATATACTGCCGTTCGGTCATGATATAACCGCTGCCAAATGGAAAAAGATCACCAATATTTCTCTTTTTCCAATGATCTCCCCGGGCTCATCGCCCGCATTAAAAAAATATGCACATTTCCTGTTCGGGTGTAATGATTCACATTATTTTCTCGGAGTACCCGGCAGATTTTTCCCTGAAGAGCAGCCTGATGACGGCAGGTCCGGATTTGTATTCTGGCAGCCTATCCTTGGCATGGAAAATGAGGCCGACAACACTTCCGTACCGATCGAAGAACGAAGAAAAAATATATACGGCTACTGGATAGCTGCAATAAACAGATATAATGGGCATATTGAGGAAATTCCCTTGATAGACAGATAAAAATATGATACCATTGTAAGGTATATGAGAAAGTATATGTTTGCTGCTCTTAAGGAAGCAGAGAAAGCAGCATCCATGGGAGAAGTCCCCGTGGGTGCAGTTATAGTGAAAAACGGTGAAATAATATCACGCGCCCACAATATGACCGGTGCATTGATGGACCCTACAGCCCATGCCGAGATCATAGCCATCAGAAAAGCGGCATCCAGACTCGGCGGATGGCGTCTGCCCGGATGCGAGATGTTTGTAACCGCCGAACCCTGCAGCATGTGTGCAGGTGCTATAGTACTGGCACGAATAAAGAAACTGTACATAGGAACAATGGATCCTAAAGCCGGAGCTTGCGGTTCCCTGTTCAATATACCTCAGGACAGCAGACTCAATCATTTCACGGAAATACAAACCGGACTTATGCAGGAGGAATGCAGCCTCATAATGAAGGATTTTTTTAAACAATTAAGAAAAAAGAAGTCGGAGGAAAAACAATAATGAAAAAACTAGGGGCTCTGTTATGCCTTATGGCAATGACGATATCTATGCTGTCAGTCTCAGCATTTGCAGCAAATGAGCAAAGCAATGCCGCTTCAGACGAAACAGGACTCAGGATCGAATCTTCTACTCCGGAAAACGGCGCCAAGGGCGTTGCTGTAGAAAATCTCAGCGTTAAGATATACTTCAGCAAGCAGGTCCTTCCTGAATCAGATTCCAAAAATAATATAAGAAAATCAAACGCCAAGCAGTTTAAACTGACAGATCCAAAAGGCAATGAGATACCCATAAAGATCTACTACAGCCATAAAGAAAAAAAAGAGGGTCTCCTGATGGTGGTATCTGATGTCATAGACTCCGATATACAAATCGAAGGCAATACTAAATACAAACTTACTATCGGAGGAGATTTCCAGGCAGCAGACGGTACTGCACTGGGTGAGGATCAGGTTATAGAATTCAGAACTCTCGACAGCTCCAAATCTACAGCAGTCTATACCGTGATGATGATAGTTATGATTGCCGGTATGGTATTCTTTACAACAAGAAGCGCTAAAAAAGCCGCCGAAAAGGAAAATGAGGGAAAAGGCAAAAAACATGCCACTGTCAATCCATACAAAGAAGCTAAACGAACCGGAAAATCCGTGGAAGAAATAGTTGCGAAAGACCAGCAGAAAAAAGCTAAAGAAGCTGAAGCTCTCGCAAAACAGCGCGCTAAGGAAGCTGAACTTGAAGCAGAGGAAGAAGCAAGAGAACGAGCCGCCCACAACAAGAGAGTCTCTGCTCCAAGACCTATATCTGCTGCAGGCAGTCAATACAAGGTCAAAGTGAAAAAGACAAAGCAAGAAGAAAGCAGAAAAACTTCAACAAACCCTAAAAACCAGACGGGAAAGCAGAAGAATTCAAAAAATAAAAACAGGAAAAAATAACCCAATCGGTCAAAACATCGGGTGAGCCTTGAAGGCTCACCTGTTTTCATTGAAGGAGATTTGAAAATGAAAAGAATACAGTTAAAAGCCTTCGCCAAGATAAATCTGTCCCTCGATATCCTGGGTTTGATGGAAAACGGTTTTCATCAGGTAGAAATGATAATGCAGCAAATATTGCTTTGTGATGATATAATGATACGCTGGCATGAAAAGATTTCGGGCGGAAATTCGATAAAACTTTCCACAAACAGATATTTTCTTCCCACAGATAACCGCAATCTCGCGTATAAGGCGGCTATGGTCATGATCCGTGAGTTCGGTCAAAAAAGAAATGGAGAAATCATAATAGATATAAAGAAACGGATACCTGTAGCGGCAGGCCTGGCAGGCGGAAGCAGCAACGCTGCCGCAGTCCTTCACGGACTGAATATCATATGGTCTCTTGACCTGTCATTAAAAGAACTTTGTATACTCGGTAATGAGCTGGGGTCTGATGTACCATTCTGTATATTGGGACAGGCAGCCGCTAATGATGGCCTTAAACGCCGGTTTTTCAACGATCCGCTGAAATGTCACTGTGCACTGGCTACCGGCACCGGTACCGAGCTTAAGCCGGTGAAAGGCCTGAAAAGCCATCTTGTGCTCTCCAAGCCACCTATAAGCGTATCAACCGCAGAGGTATATAAAGGCATAGACAGTATACATATACCGAAGCACCCGGATACTGCTGAAATGATACGCGGACTTGAATCCGGCTCCATCAAAACAGTAAAAAAAAATATGATCAATGTACTTGAAAACTTTACATTAAAGAGTTATCCTATAGTTATGTATACAAAGAACAAAATGCAGGAGCTATGTGATCCGGAATGTGTGCTGATGAGTGGAAGCGGCCCTACTGTATTTTGTCTTTGTAGCAGCATGCATCGTTCCAAAGAAATATGCCGTGAAATGCTGAAGCACAATAAAGAAAGCTTTTGGACACGAACCACATGGTAACTATTTAAAAAGTAAATGTGTTGACTTGGGGGAACAGTAATGTTAAATTTTGATATCCAAAACCACAGACCTCTCAGGGAGATGGTCTATGAGGAACTGAAAATGCAGATCCTTACCGGAGCAATAGTTCCGGGAACAAGAATGATGGAAGTGGAGCTGGCAAAAGAGATCGGTGTCAGCAGAACACCTATCAGAGAGGCTATAAGAAAACTTGAAAAAGAAGGCCTTGTAACGATAGAACCGCGACGCGGCGCTTATGCTTCCCAGATATCAACAGAAGATATGGTCGAAATCCTGGAGGTGCGTCAGAATATGGAAGGTCTGGCCGCATATTTCGCAGCATCGAGGATGAAACCTGAACAAATGGCAGAGCTGAAAGACGTATCAGACAAATATAATGCTGCTGTCTGTGACGGGAATATGGAGAATATGATAAAATACGATACACGATTTCATCGTATCATAGTGGAATCATGCAACAACAAGATCCTGGAACAGATGATAGAACAGCTCCAGGAGCTTGTTCTCAGATTCAGATATATATATTATGATAATTTCAGACGTGCTGAAAACATGCCGGAAGAACATAAGATGATAATGGATGCGATAGAAAACGGTGATGCCGATGCTGCCAGAGAAGCGGCAGACGTTCACATAGACAGACTGAAAGAGATGGTCATACGTGAAGGCGTTCAGCACAAGACTCCATAATGGCTGAAACAGATCGATCATTATTCCTGATGCACCGGACTTTGATCCGGTGTTTTTTTATGTCCTGTTATCATAAGGCTTCCTGGCATTGATATGTCTAATTTCTTTTTTTCGGATAATAAAGTATAAAATCCCTACCAGCGGAATATTGTTTATGAAGAAAAGGAAAACAGTTTTCATTACGATAAAAGGAGGTCGCAATAAATGACTATGTCGCCTTATGATAATCTACCTGTAAGCAAAGACAGACAACATGAAGAAAACTTAAGCTATGAAGATGTAAGCCTTGAAGTTCCGGATAACAGCGGTTCTCCAAAGCCTGATAACGTGCAGCTGCCTGATATTGAGGAAGCTCCAGAACAGACGGAAGATCTTCAGTATGTAGATGTCCCGGTAGGAGAAACGTCCAGTGAAATCATGCTTCCTGATATACCAGAATCTGCAGATGAGACATTCCATAATTCTGATGCCGCCGCACCTGTAAAAACAGTGCCTATGGACTGTATCCCCAGATATTCAGATATCACACTGAAAAATATATGTGGCACGCACCATTATAATCTTCCGTTTGAAGAGACCCTGCTGGTACCGGACACCATGCCGGATATGGAAAGCATCCTGTTCACAGAGGGAAGCATGACCTCTTCCCGCCCGACTGGATCACAATATGAAAAAAACGATAATGTCTCCGGAGAAATTTCACTTTTTACAGTATATAAGCCGGCAGCCGATAATACAGCCCCTGTCGACGTTGTAAAATCTTCGGTCTCTTTCAGGACCGCCAAATGCTGGGAAGCATCCGACGCAGATACGTTCAGGGTAATATCTATGACGGCAAAAGAGCTTTCGGCTGAAATGATCAATGAACGTAAATTCAAAGTAAAGGGGATAGTATGTATATGTTATGCTGATATATACAATAAAGATCTGCTGCTTTTCAAGGGGACAGATGACTGTGATCTGATACAGAAGACCCAGACGATCTATGCTACGGATCTTGTGTTTGAAACAGGTGACATTACTGAAATAGCTCAAGAGGTTGATCTCCATGAGGATCAGCCCACGCCTGTGAAGATACTTAAAGAAACATTCAATATAATCGAGAATCATAAACAGATAACATCAGGCAAGCTGGTAATAAACGGAACTGTTATAACCAGCATACTTTATCTTGGCCAGGATGAAAACAGTGATGATACACGCCTGTGCAGCATGATCAACAAGACGGATTTTACACAGTTTATAGTTATAGACGATGATACAGACGCTGAAATGACGCAGATATCGTTTATCGGCGATAATCTTGCAGTTTCCATAGAGACAAAGAGACAGATAATAATAAAAGGCCAGATAATCACCAGCGTTTACTGTTATGAAAACAAGCTGCTGTCCATGGTATCAGATGCATATCATAAAAAACGTGATCTGAGATTCGATATAACACGCCAACCTGTTTCCCTTGTAAGTGATACGGTGACAGGAGAGATATCATCCAGGGAAGTTATCAATATAGGAGATGACCGGAAAAAACCGTCGACCTTCCTGTGCGGTTACAGTGAGATTTCGGATATTTCAGGCTCCGCAAACAATGGCAAAATCATAATAGAGGGATCCATTGCCATAAAGATACTTGCACTTGACGAAGATAATGTCCCGGTAGTGATAGAGGCTGACATGCCTCTCAGAGGATCACTTGATACATCCGAAACATCAATGGAGCCTGATGTAAGTATATGCGCTTCAATAAAAGAATTCTGGTTTGATTCCATAAACAGCAGACAGATGGAGATCAATGCTGGTGTAGGCCTTGATGTGTGGGTATTTTCTCAAAACACCTTTGTAACTCTTGAGAACCTGTGCTTTGCGGATACTGAAGCACCTTCGAGACATATACCTATGGCGATATATATAACAGATGCAGTCGTTTTCCCTGCACCGTTGCAACCCGCTATGATATAAAGTTTCGGC